>JAEEJH010000167.1 GCA_016281775.1 Clostridiales bacterium
CGGTCGCGGCGCTGCGCGCAATATAGGTGAAGGAAACCGTCGCAGCCGAAAGAAAAAGGTATTTATAAATTATAATTTTTTACGTTTTTCAGCCTCAAAACACAAAAAGAGGTCGTTTAATCGCCTATAATATCGGCGAGGCTTTTAAACAACCCCTTTCGTTACGGTTTTATTCTTTCTTTTTGCGTTTCGCTTTGTCTGCGACGAGTATTACGGTGAAGGCGCAGGCGCCGACGACGGCGCCGGTCGCGACGATCATCGCTTTTAGCGCGGCGGAGTGCTTGTATACCGTCTTTTTCGCCGTGGCAGGATCTGTGTTCTGCGGGCCGTCCGGCGTGACCTCGCGGTAATTGAGCGGCGTCGCCTCGTCATGAGCCTCTGCCGTTTTGCCGTCGGAGGATAGCAGAGTGTAGCCGGCGGCGGGCGTCTGATTTGCTTCTTCTTCGCAGATATAAAGATACGCGAATCTGTCGTCGGGCGCTGCGTCGCCGAGCTCCGAAAACTCCATCACGTCGCCCGATAAGGTCGAATTGTCAGCCCATTTGAACGTGAATTCCGCCGCTTTGCCGGTTATGCCGGCGACGGCTTTCGAAAGCCTTATGACCATATAATCGTCCCCGGTCGTGTAAAGCGCCTGGCCGATATGCTCGCCCTGCCAGCCGTCGGCAAGCGACTCTACCGATACGTAATGACCGTCGCGGCTCCTGTTGAGCACGAGATCGTAGCCTTCCCAGCCGGTTCCGGCGTCGTTGTCAGTGTTAATGAACAGGTTCATCCAGTTTCTGCCGTCGTCTTTTATCAGTTTACCGGCGGTCGTTATCTGAAAATACAGATATTCGGAATCCTGGCTGACCTTTGCGGAGACGAGATCGTTTCTGCCGGTGTTGTTCACGTAATTGCATCCGGAGAAATATCCGTCTGACGAACGCCACGCCGTATCGCCGACGTTATCGCCGTATACGGGGCCGATACCGTTCCATACCGCCGCGTCGGTGAGATCGACCGCGATCTGGTTCGACGCTTTCGTTACCGCTCCCGTGCCTTTGTATTGCCTTATATAACCGACGGTCTGGTAATAGTAGTTGTCGCCGAAACCGGCTCCGTCGCCCTGCCTCATCCTCATCGGTTCGGCGTCGCGCGAATACTCGGTGTTGAACTGGTCAACGAACTGGAACCCGCGTATTTCCGATCCGGCGTACATTTCGTATTCGTTCACGTGCATCAACCCGGCTATCCATTCGTTCCAGCCGGTGATCGTCACCATGTCCGGATCGTAGGACATGACCGCCTCAAACTGCGCGGCGTATCCCGCGCCGGCTCCCGAATCGAGCGAGAAACCGTAATCGTTACCGGTGATCTTCGGATATTTGTCGTTTGCAAACGATCTGCCTTTCGAGGTCGTGGGATGATGACCTATGCAGAGCGCGAGCTGTTCGAACACGCCGTTTTCGTCTCTGCCCTTGCCGCCGTTGATGAATTTGTATTTTGCCGCCGTCTTTCTGTATTCCTGAAGCCAGTTCCACGTTCCGTCCGCGTCCTGCCACGCCCAGCAGTTTCTTATTGTGAACGTGTCGCGCAGCCAGTTTGCCAGATCGCTGTGATCGTTATCGTCAACTCCGGCGAGAAGCAGCGGCTTGCCTTTATAATAATAGAACAGCTCACCGTATTTTTTGAATCCTTCTTCCGAATATATTATGCTGCGAAGCGGCCCCATGACGGCGTCGATCCTTCCTGCGCAGAACACGCAGATCTCCGGCGTGCTGCCGCCCTCTTTGCGTATCTGCAGCCACGTGTCGAACAGAGCTTTCAGCGCGTCGGGATAATACGCGCCGTTTGTGAAATCGAGGAATATATAGTCGACGCCCGCCGCTTCAAGCTGATAGGCGTGTTTTCGCATCACCCATTCATCCGTGCTTCTGTAATAGCCGTAATAAGGCTCAGCCCAGTAGTAGCTGCCGCTCGCTTTCGGATCTGTGAGCTGATCGTTAAGTCCCTCGAGCCCGTATTCGGTGAATATTCTCGTATTGTCGTGTATCTCTTCCGTATCCTCGCCCGAGTGGCAGAGAAAATAGAACATACCGACCTGCTTGGCTTCGCGCGCGTCGATACCGGTCGGGGTGGTCCTGCCGCGGTCGTCCGTCGCGGTCCAGGTCGTATAGTCAATCGCAAATCCGCGCGCGCCGGGGTCTGCAAACGATATATCGGTGTGAGAAAACGACAGATCGTCTATATATCCGTTCATACCGTCGGCATAGAGCGTGAAATATCCCGCCGGGCGTACGTCCGTATCCGCGCCGCCGAGCGCCTCGCCGTCCGCTCCGTTTACCGTAACGGCGCCTTTATACTGATCATAGCCGACGGAGCATAAAAGCGCGCCGTCAAGATACAGCTCTACCGTATCGCATCTGTCCTCTATCCTCACCGTGCCGGATCTTACGGGAGACGCGGTCTTTATTTCGACTTTCAGATCGGACTCCGGCTCGGTCACGGTCAGCGCGCCGTTATCGAAGTTGAACCATATACCGCGGTGTTCCGGATCCGCGGCTTTTTTCGAAAGTCTTACGCCGGCGGAGAGTCTGCCGCCGTCGAGTTTCAGTTTAAACGACAGCCCGCCGCCGTAAACGCCGTAGTCGTCGCCGAGAAACACGGCTGAACCGAACGAGAACGTTTTGCCTTCGGCGCACGACAGAACGCCTCCGTCGAATATCATGTTGGTACGCAGATTGGCGGTCGAGAGGGCGCTTTCCTGAGAATAGAATTTTATGTCGGTCTCCGAAAAGTCGTAGTTATACGTTTTTTTATCCTTTATCACGCGTTCGTAATCTCTGTTATCGTGCGTTATCGCAGTCTCGTTCAGAATTTTTTCGCCGAACCACGCGGAAGAACAAAGCGACAAAAGCACGGCGAAAAGCAGAGAAAACGCGATTAGTCCGATCGTTACGTTTTTCATCTTACGCTCTCTTTCTCAGCTTCACGATGACGAAGCCCGCCGTCGCAAGCGCGACAGCGATCATTACGGCTGCAAGTATCCATATCGTGAGCGAATCGTCGACGATCTTTACCTCGATCTCTTCTTCGGGAGCTTCAGTCTGATCCGTCTCCCGCGCGGCTTCGCCGGTCTGCGAGTCGGTCTTTGCTTCCGTAACGGACTCGGTCGGAGCTTCGGTCGGTTCTTCTTTTTTCTCTGTCGTTTCGGGCATGAGCGCCTTTACCTCGGCTTCGGCTTTCGTAAGACGGTCGACGTTTGTCACGAGCGCTTTCTGCTCGTCGGTCAGCGCCTCGTAAAGCTCTCTCGCCGCCTTGACTCTTTCGGTCGCTTCTTTGAGATTCTTTTTCGTCACCTTTGCCGGTACCGTGTTTATCGCAAGCAGCGCGGCGTATGTCTTTTCTGCTTTCAGTACGACGTTGTCGACGTCCATCGTCGCAACGCGCGTAGACCATCCGATCACCGAACCGTCGCTCTGAAGAAGCGGATCCGTATAAGATGCTATCTCCGCGCCGTTTTTGCCGTACAGCACGGCTTTGCCGAAGCACGGGTCGCTTGCCTGATGCTTTTCGTAAACTTTACCCGGTTCCGACATGACGACGTAACACAAAAGCTCGCCGTTACAGTATATTTCGATCTTTTCGGTATCGTCTTTTACCGTCAGGGTGTAAGGGAACTGCACTCCGTTCAGGTCGAACGTCGTTATGTTGTTCTGCATATTCGACGTCGAGTCGGCGTTTGCGTCGTAAGTCTTGACGTTTACGCCTATGCTCGACTTATGCGGATTTATGTAAACGCCGGAAAGACAAGTCGACGTGTCGGGGTGGCCGTCGCCCTCGTAATACGCCGCCTCGGTCTTCGGCGCGCGCACGAATACGCCTGACTGAACGCTGCCCTGCGCCTCGGAAACGTCGAGACTGAACTCGTACGAGCCGATTATCGGCGTGCCGGTAAATATCTGCGTGAATACGTGCGATCTCAGGTAGAGGTTGCCGGCCGGCGTCTCGCAGACCGATATCGAGCCGTTGCCGATGGAGTTGTAATCGCATACGAAAACGCTGCTCATCGAAGTCGAGTTGACGTCCGCGCCGCTTTCGTAGCTTTCGAAATCCTCCGTGAAAATGACGTCCTGCCCACCGTCCGCCGCTTCAGGCGCGGTGACCAGACTTGCGGTGAAAAATACCGCGATGAGTATCGCCGAAACGATCTTTTTCATAAAACATCTCCTCAAATATGCGGAAATCCGCTTTTTCATTTTAATGATATCATACCGCTATTAAATATCTGATAACCGGCGGTTAAAGGTTTATGAACTGCTTTGACGCGCCGCCGCGTGATATAATCTGTTTTCAAAATGTTTTCAATTTACAGGGGACAATACGTTTTGCAATTATGTATAATTATAAAAATAATGAATTTATTTATGCGGGTATTATCGTATGAGCGAATTTCTTGAGGTTTTGCTTGACGCTGCGATCGACACGCTGAAGCTCGTGCCGTTTCTTTTCGCGGCTTATTTACTGCTTGAATATATAGAACACAAGTCGTCGAAAAAGCTGTCTGAGTTCCTGACGAACAGCAAATTCGGCGTGCCTGGCGGGGCGGTGCTCGGCTGTATACCGCAATGCGGCATGAGCGTGGCGGCTTCGCATATTTTCGCCTCCGGCGCGATAGGCGGCGGCACGCTGATAGCCGTTTTCATATCGACCTCCGACGAGGCGATACCGGTGCTTCTGGCGAATATCAAAAGCGCCGGCGTCATACTGCCGCTGATGCTTCTTAAAGTAGCGCTCGCGGTCGCCGCGGGGTATCTTTTCAATCTGTTATTCCGTAAAGTACGGTTCAAAGGCGGTCACAAGGGCGAGGATGAATGCGATCAGTGCGAAGAGATACACGAGGCGCACGATCACAAATGCGGCGATAAATGCGAGTCCAACATCTTCGTTTCGGCTCTCAAACGCTCGCTTTCGGTCATCGGCTTCATTTTTGCCGTGTCGCTCCTCATGGGCGTCGCCGTATGGCTGATAGGCGAAGAGAATATAGCCGCGTTTGCCGAGAAGAACCGGTATTTACAGCCGCTTGTCGCGGCGCTTATCGGGCTTATACCGAACTGTGCGTCGTCGGTCATACTTACGGAACTGCTCGTCAACGGCACCATCACCTTCGGCGCGGCGTTCGCCGGGCTTTCGGTCGGCGCGGGCGTCGGTTACGCGGCGCTGTTCGCGGCCAACAAACATATAAAAGAGAATCTGCTCATACTCGGCTACTGCTTCACGTTCAGCGTGCTGGTCGGTATGCTCATAACGGCGGCGGAGGGGCTTTTCTGATATGTTCGGATACGTCAGACCTTACGTGCCGGAGCTCAAAGTAAAAGAAAACGAGCTTTACAACGCCGTATACTGCGGGCTCTGCAGATCGATGGGCAAAACGACGGGGACGGTATCAAGGCTGTCTTTGTCTTACGATATGGTATTTCTCGCGCTCGTCAGGAGCGCTTATTCGGACGAGAGCTTTGAGATCGAACAGAAACGCTGTTTCGTCCATCCGTTAAAAAAGAAAAACACGGCGAAAGACTGCGAAATACTGCGTTACTGCGCCGCCGTCTCGGCGCAGCTGTCGTACCGCAATATGCTCGATAAGATAAACGATTCACACGGATTGCGGAAGCTGTTTTTCCGCATTGGATTGCCGTCTTTGCGGCGCGCAAAGAAAAAAGCCGGTGAATCGTATGAGTTCGATGAAGAGTATATCGACGCGGCGCTTGAAAAACTGTCGCGCCTCGAGGCCGACAAAACGCCGTCGCCGGATCACGCCGCCGATATTTTCGGCGAAGTGCTCGAATATTTCTTTTCATACGGACTGCAGGACGGCAAAAAACAGAGCGCGGCTTCGGTCGGCAGGAACGTCGGCAGGTTCATATATATCGCAGACGCCGCCGACGATATCGAAAAAGACGGAAAAAGCGGCGCGTACAATCCGCTGCTGCTCTGCGAAGGCGATACGGAAGAAAAACTGAACAGAGCTTTTTGCGCCATGTGCGTCTGGGCTGATACGGCGGCAGGCGAGCTTCTGCTCGAGGGCAGACCTTCGCCCGAGGCGGACGTCGCCGTCAACATACTTAAACTCGGCATGCCCGACGCCGCGAAAAAAACGACAGACAAGAGGGAGGTAAATAATGGAAAGAGATCCGTATGAGGTCCTCGGCGTGAGCCGTGACGCTTCACCCGACGAAATAAAAAAAGCGTACAGAGCGCTTGCGAAAAAATACCATCCGGATAATTTTACCGATCCCTCTCAGCGCAGCCGCGCCGAAGAGAAGATGAAAGAGGTAAATCTGGCTTACGACCGCATACAGAAAGGCGACACGTCGTCAGGGTTCGGAGGGTTCAAGAATCCGAACGCCGGCGGCAGCGGCGTTTACGCGCAGATAAGACAGTATATAAACGCCGGTATGATCAACGAGGCGAACGATCTTTTGAATACGGTGCCCGAATCGGAGCGCGGCGCGGAATGGAACTTCCTGTACGCCTGTGTGCTGATCAAGCAGGGGTGGTATTACGAGGCGCTCAACGCCGCCGCAAAGGCGTATTCGCTCGATCCGTCGAACGCTGAATACCGCACGCTGTACGAACAGCTCAACGCCAGAGTCAACGCTTCGACCGATTCGTACCGCTCGGCAAGCGACTGCGATACGTGTACGATGTGCCAGGTCTGCGCCTGCATGAACTGCTGTCTGCGTTCGTGCGGCGGCTGCTGACCGCGGAGGGACAATGAAACAGAAAGAAAAAGTACGTATGATCGCTCTGTGCGGAGTTTTCTCCGCGATGGAGCTGGCGATCTTATATCTGTCGAGCGTGTTTCAGATGCTCGATCTGACGATAGCCGCGCTGACCGTGGCGTTCACGCTGATACTTATAGTCGAATACGGCAAAAAACCGACGTTCTGCGTTTACGCCGCCGTTTCGGTGCTCGCTTTGCTGATAGTTCCGAACAAATTCACGCCGATCTGCTACGTTCTGCTTTTCGGTATATATCCGATAGTCAAGCCTTATTTTGACCGGACGGGCAAAATCCTGTCGCTTGTGTTCAAATTCTTCGCGTTCAACGCCGTTTATATGATAATATATTCGCTCAGCGTGCAGTTTTTGCTGCTCGACGATATCGCCGGCATCGGTTCGGCAATGTTCTTCGTGACGATAGCGCTCGGCAATTTCGCGTTTTTCGTGTTCGATTATCTGTTGACCGTCATAATAAAGCTGTACGCGCTCAAACTGCGCAAAAAGCTCGGCTTCGACCGGCTTTTCAAAAAATAAACGGAGGATCAAATGACACTCGATCTTCACACGAATATCAAAAATCTCGCGGGCGTCGGCAGTACGAGGGCGGCGCTTTTGGGCAAGCTCGGGATAAAGGATATAGGTTCGCTTTTGTATCATTTTCCGCGCGCTTATGAATACCGCGGCAACGTAAAGACCGTAGCTTCGGCTCAGAACGGAGAGACGGCCTCTTTCGTGCTTACCGTCACCGCGCCGCCGTCTTCGGCGAAGACCAAAAGCGGCAAAATGATATATAAGCTCCCGGCAACCGACGGGACCGGCAACTGCGGCGTCACGTTTTTCAATCAGTCGTATATAAAGACCGCGCTTAAAGTTGGCGCGGTTTACCGTTTTTACGGCAAAGTCTCAAGGTTCGGGCGGCAGATCGAGCTGTCTTCGCCCGTATACGAGCCGTATTCCGATAAACTCCTTCCGCTTTACCCGGTATATCCAGCGACGGAGGGACTGCCCTCGACTCAGATACACAAACTGATATCTTCGCTTATCGACAGAGGCGATATCACCGTACCCGAAAACCTCCCGGCTGACGTCTGTGAAAAAGAAGGTCTGATGCCCCGCAACGAAGCGATCCGGGTCATACACCATCCGGCTTCGTTCGAGAGCGTCGGCGCGGCGAAACGCCGCCTCGCTTTTGAAGAGATATACGAATTCGCTCTGCGCGTGACCGAACGCAAAAAGCACAAACAAAGTCTGCCTTTTGCCGATATGAAAGCCTGCGACTGCTCGCCTTTCGTAAAAATGCTCAGATTCGATCCGACGGGCGCTCAGAAGAGAACGATGAACGAGATATATTCTGACCTTACGCGTAAAGACAAGACGGCGCCGATGAGACGCATGGTCTCGGGCGACGTAGGCTCGGGCAAAACGGTCTGCGCCCAGTTCGCCGCGTACGTCACGGTACAAAACGGTTATCAGGCGGCGTTCATGGTCCCGACGGAGATACTTGCAAAACAGCACTATGAAGATACCGCGCCGTTTTTTGCACAGCTCGGCGTAAAAGTCCGTCTGCTCACCGGCGAGACAACGGCGGCGAACCGCCGCGTGATATACGAAGAACTTGAGAACGGCGACTGCGATCTCGTCATCGGCACGCACGCGCTCATCACCGAAAAAGTAAAATTCAAGGCGCTCGGGCTCGTCATCTGCGACGAACAGCACCGCTTCGGCGTGGCGCAGAGAGAGGCTCTGCTCGAAAAGGGAGAGGGAGCGCACCTGCTCGTAATGAGCGCGACGCCGATACCGCGCACTCTCGCGCTCGTGCTGTTCGGCGATCTCGACGTGTCGGTCATAGACGAACTGCCGCCCGGAAGAATACCCGTGCGTACCGTCTACCGCGATGAATCTTCGCGCGACAAAATTTATGACTTCATACGCGATCAGGTAAAAAAAGGCAGACAGGCGTATATCGTCTGCCCGAGCGTCGAAGAGACCGAGGACGACGGCCTTCTGCCCGCCGAGGTCGTAAACGAAAAATTCAGCGCCGAGTCGTACGGCCGGCAGGTGAAGAAGAGAAAAGCCGCCGTATCTTACGCCGAAACGCTTGCGAAAGACGTTTTTCCCGATCTGCGCGTCGGCTATATCCACGGCAAGCTGAAAAGCTCCGAAAAAACGGCGATAATGGCGGCGTTCGAGCAAAACGAGCTCGATATACTCGTTTCAACGACGGTCATCGAGGTCGGCATCAACGTGCCGAACGCTTCCGTCATGCTCGTGGAGGACGCCGACTGCTTCGGTCTGTCGCAGCTTCACCAGCTCCGCGGCAGAGTCGGGCGCGGCAAATACTCGTCTTACTGCATACTTATGGCGGACGATCCGGGCGACAACGCCGTCTCCCGCCTGCGCCTGATGGAACAGGAGAACAACGGCTATAAGATAGCCGAATTCGACCTAAAGCAGAGAGGCCCCGGCGATTTTATAAAAGAAAACGAAGAAAAAGTACGTCAGCACGGTATGCTGAAGCTCCGCGTAGCCGGCGCTCTCGACGACGTGCAGATGCTCTACCGCGCTTTCGCCGCCGCGGAAGAACATTCCTGAAAGGAGAGTACAAAATGAGATTCGACGACGAAAGGACCGTCATAACGGACGCCGATATAGAAAAGCGGTTAAAGGAGAAAA
>JAEEJH010000013.1 GCA_016281775.1 Clostridiales bacterium
ACCCCTCCGCTCGCATACGCTCGCAACCCCCAAACCCCCTTACCCCTCCCACAAATCAAAGATTTGAGGGGGCGCGGCGGCGAGAAAAAGCCCCATTGAAACAATGGGGGGATGGCGGGGTTTGGGGTGGATAAGGGGGGAGGGGAGTCCCCAAAAACTCGACTCGTCAGAGTCGAATTTCACCGTGCCGGGGTTCCCCGACACGAACAAAGTGAGTGTTGGGGGTTCACGAGAGGGGGGCGGGGAGTCCCCAAAAAGCGAACGGGGTGGACGAATATAGTGCGGAGAAGCGGAGGGCAGGGGCTTGCTCCTGCCGTCAGAAACGGTCAGCAAAAACGACCGTAGGGGCGATTCACGAATCGCCCGCAGCGGAAAAATACAGAAAATAAACGTTTTATGTAACCGTTCGAAACGGGAGGGGAAACCCCACCCTACGGTGCGTGAACCAATCGTTTGATCAAACTCGTTCGTTCTTGGAAAAACCTCAATAATGCGCCGCAAGGCGTAATTCATGACGGCGTCGCCGTTAATTCACGTCCTATATCCGCAGCAAAGGAAAAACTATGAAACAAAGAAGCAAGAACATTCTGATAACCGTTATATCCGTGATCTTTCTCTGCGCGCTGACCGCGGCGGCGGTGATGTACGCGGAGGGCAGATTCGATAAGGCTCCGGAGACGACTGAGGCGATCACACAGCGCCCGGAGACAGACCCGGTAACGACAGAACCGCCCGAAACGCAGAGCCCGATAACCGTGCCGGTTTCGACGACAGAAGAGGTATTCGATCAGAACGAGCACGAAAAACTGCTCTCGAACTACAGCGTGATGAGCGATTCGTTCGTGCAGAGCGAGGAAATGTACGACCCCGGCTCGATGAAGCTGCTGCGGCTTACGTCGCTTTCTCTGCCCGATTCGGACGACGAGAACGATACGGTGACAAAAACTAAATATATCGTCACGTACAAAGGCAACGAGCGGTCTTTCGCCTCGGAGGACGTGACCGAAAAACGCCGCGCTGTCGACGTTTATATGGGAATGCTCGTCGTATCCGACAAAGGCACACTCTCGTTTTATAACGGCAACGGAGAACTTTTGTACGTTTATTCGGGCGAAGAGGAGCTGCGCTTCGCTTACGAGCGCGACGGGGAAGACAGACCGCAGTTCATACTCGGCGGAAAGTATTATTATATCGACGAAGACGAAAAGGATCTCAAACCGTCCGGCTTCGATCCGCGCGACGGCAGAGGTCTTGCGTATAACTACCCGTCGTATTTCGGCAAGGCGGCGGATCAGTTCACCGTTTTCCGCTCCGGAAATATGTACGGCATCAAGTCGTCAGACGGCGCGAAATTCAGAAACGCCATATATCAGGAGGCGTACAATTACAGCGAAGGTCTCGGACTCGTGGTCTATAAAGGCGACGTCTGCTACCTTAACGAAAAAGGCAGAGTCGTTATAGAAAACAAGGTCAAAACCGAGGACCTTACGCTCGTCGGATGCCGCGACGAAGGCGGCATCGGCGCGCTGTATTTCGACGGCGGCTACGTCAGAATGAGAAAAATATACAAAGACATCCACTCTAACGTCATAGAAGATAAAGATATACTCGTCGATACCGCCGGCAACGAATTCAAACTGCCGACCGGCTGTAAGTTCGAAGCATATTCGAACCGGCGCATACTGCTCACGAAAAACGGTCTGTACGGCTTTTACGCGACCAAAGGCGCGTGGATAGCCGATACGGTCTACACTTACGCCACGCCTTTTTACGAAGGTCTCGCCGTCGTCGGCAACATAACCGGCAGAAAGGGCGTTATAGATCTTGACGGCAATTTCGTGATACCGCTTTCGTATTCACATATTTCCGTCTGCTCGGGCGGCGTGATCGTATGCTTTTCGCCCGATTACGGCTACGACGTTTTCGTTAAAGCCGCGGAAAAGTAAAACTGTAAATTAAGAGCCGCTTTCGCGGCTTCGGAGCGGCTCTGCCGCCCTTGGGGGCGCCCTCCCTTACAACCCCCAAACCCCCTTAACCCCTCCCGGATTCGCATTGCTCTATCCGGGGCGCGTCGCCCCCGTATGAGTAATACGGGGAGGAGGGGGAGCGCGGGGGAATTAAAGGGGGTGGGTGGGGGTTCCCCCGCAGGCGACAGAGTCGCAGTGATATACGGCTTCGCCGTGTGAAATCCGATTTCGTCGGATGAAATCGCTTTGCGATGAAATCCGGCTAACGCCGGGCTGAGGTGTCGCTATGCGACTTTCTTTGCGGCTCCGCCGCCCTTGGGGATTCCCACCCCTGCGCTCACTTCGTTCGCAACCCCCAAACCCCCTTGACCCCTCCCAAAGTCGTTTCACTTCCTTTGGGGCGCGGCGGGCTGACGCAAAGTAAGAGGTAAGAGTGAAGAGTGAATATGTTTATCGGCTTCCGTATAAACATAATCGCGTCATCCAAACGATATTTCAAGCCGCTTTCTTCCGGCGATCTCGCGCGCGGCGCCCCCCTTTACCGCGCGCGACCATTCGGCA
>JAEEJH010000014.1 GCA_016281775.1 Clostridiales bacterium
AGGTCGTAGACTTTCGCGGGTTCTTTTATATTCATTATGACGATGCTGCCCTGGTTCTGCCACGGGGACGAGAAGAACGTCGTCGCATAACCGGCTGCGTTGTACGTTCCGCCGATCGAGATCGAACCGCAGCCGCGTTTGTTTATGACCGACAACTGTATCAGCGGCGTCGGGTCAAGATTTATCATCTTGACCTTTCCGCGGAATTCTTCGATGACCTTTTTATCGGTGACGGCGTATCTCGTGTGCTTTCTCTGCAGATAGGGCAGAATGAAGAGCATATATACGAAGAATCCGCCGCCCGCCCAGAACGGTATCATGAAAAAGAGCATGAACAGATCCGACTCGCCGTTTACCGCGCCGGCGATACTGCTGACAGTGGCGGTCAAAACGCCGCCGAACCATACCGTGAAAAACGGTATCAGAAACAGATATATCGGCTGAAAACCGATCTTCATCTCCGGCTTACCGGTCCATCTGACGTTTTCACCGTCTGAAAGATACTGTCTGTATCGGTCAGCCTGATCGAAATAATCTCCCATATCTTACTGCACTTACGCTTTCGTTATCGCCGCAGGCAGAGTTTTGAGCTTTTTCAGCTTTTCTTTCGCTTCTTCTTCCGTATCGCCGCCGACCATATAGTAGAATTTGATCTTCGGCTCCGTGCCGGACGGGCGTATTACGACGACGTCGCCGCCGAGCTTGTAGTAGAGAGTGTTGTTTTTGCCGGTGTCGAGAGGCGTCTTTTCACCGGTTTTCATATCTGTCGTCTCGGGTACGGCGTAATCGGTGTACGCCGTGACCTCGAATCCGGCAAGCTCCTTCGGCGGATCGGCGCGCAGCGCTTTCATTATATCCGCCATTCTCTGCAATCCGTCGAGACCTTCCATATATACGCTGTCGACCGCGTCGAGAAAATGACCGTACTTTTCATATATCTGAAGCAGTACGTCGTACAGCGTCATACCGAGACCCGAGTAATACGCCGCCGCCTCGCAGATCAGCATCGCGGCGACGACCGCGTCCTTATCTCTTGCGTAGGTGCCGCGCAGGTATCCGTTGCTCTCTTCGAAGCCGAGTATGAACTCAACGCCGTTCTCTTTGTCTTCAAGCGCGTTGATCTTTTCGCCTATATATTTGAAACCGGTGAAAACGTCGTACATTTCAACGCCGTTCGCTCTCGCTATCCTCGCGGCAAGCTCGGTGGAAACGAAGCTCTTGACCGCGTAAGCGTGCGGGGCGAGTCTGCCCGTGCGTTTGAGCGCGTCTATGATATATTCGAGCAGTATCACGCCGATCCTGTTGCCGGACAGCGTCACAAAGCCGTCTTTGCTCCTTACCGTCACGCCGAGTCTGTCGGCGTCGGGGTCGGTGGCTATGAGCAGATCGGCGCCGACTCTGTCCGCTATCTTGATACCGGCTTCAAAGACCTGAGGGAATTCGGGGTTCGGGAAAGGAGTGGAGGGAAAATCTCCGTCCGGCTCGGCCTGTTCCGGCACGATATACAGATTCTTTATGCCGATTGAGCGCAGTATCTCCGGTACGAGGCGGTAGCCCGTGCCGTTGAGCGGCGAATAGATGATATTCAGATCTTGCGCCTTTTTGACCGCTTCGGCGTCGATCAGCTGTTCTTTCACGTTCTGCAGATACACGCGGTCGATATCTTCGCCGACCGTGATCAGTAATCCAGCATCTTTCGCCTTATCAAGCGCGAGTTTTTTTACGCCGTCGAAAATATCGGCTTTCGCTATGAACGCGGAGACCTTGTCGGCAAGCGCCGGCGAAAGCTGAGCGCCGTCGTCCCAGTACGCTTTGTAGCCGTTATACTGCTTCGGGTTGTGCGAGGCGGTTATGTTTATTCCGGCCGCGCATTTCAGATAACGCACGGAAAACGAAAGCACGGGCGTCGGGCGCAGAGATTCGAACAGATACGTCTTTATCCCGCTGCCGCAGAGCACCTCCGCCGAGGTGCGCGCGAAAAGCTCGGAATTGTTTCTGCTGTCGTACGATATCACCACGCCGTCGTTCTGTCTGCCTTCCGATATTATCAGCCCGGCGAGCCCCTGCGTCGCCTGGGCGACGGTGTATACGTTCATCGCGTTCGTACCGGCTCGCATGACGCCGCGAAGCCCCGCCGTGCCGAAGCTCAGAGAACCGTGAAAATAAAGCTCTTTTTCTTCTTCGCTCATCTCAAGCAGTTCTTTTTTCGTCGCCCCGTCGGAGCGCTGCAGCCAGCGCTCGTATTCTTTTATATATTCCATATTATTTGCCTCCCGTCGCCTGCTTCAGCGCATGAGCGAGCTGATCGGGGCAGGACGTCGGTTTGAAGCCGCAGCGTATGCCCGAGAGCAGATCTATCACTTCTTTCGCCGGTTTGCCGGCGACGAGACGCGAAATGCCCTGAAGGTTGCCGTTGCAGCCGCCCGTATATTTTACCGATTTTACGATATCGTTTTCGTCGAGCACTATGTCTATCTGAGAAGAGCAGGTGCCCTGCGTTCTGTATTTGATAAGTCTGTCCATTTTATGATCCTCCTGCGGTGATTTTCATCGGTATTATATATTAAAATCGCCGCAATGTCAAGAAAATCGGCGGAAATTATGTAAATCTAAAAAAATTCACATTTAATTAAAATTAAATTTACTCAAACTTTTTTATTACTTTATTGTCAAAAATGACTATTTATGATACAATTCCAAGGCTTGATGTGCGATGAAGCGGGAGGTTGCCATGTATTACATGGGTTTTTCCGCAGAGTATGTCCGATTTTAAACCGGGCGAAGGAACAGCGAACAGAAAATAAGACGTAAAACCGCGGGATATTCCCCGGTAATGCCTCATATACCGGCGGCAATCCGTAAACGGCAAAGCGTCTTATCTACCCGGAACTTGTTGCGTCTATGCAACGCGGTATCCGGTTTTAAAAACGGTCTGTCGTGAAACACACGAAAGCGTGTTCGGAAAATTCCTGAAAGCCCTTTTAAATCAAAAAATTTAAAAGGAGGAAAAAAGCAGTGGCAAAGAAGGAGATAATCAGAGTCAAGATCAGAAGTTACGATCATACTCTCGCAGACGCCGCGGCAAAGAAAATAGCCGAGACCGTCACGCGTGAGGGCGCAAAGATATCGGGTCCGATACCGCTCCCCACCGAAAGAGAAGTAGTGACGATACTCCGCGCCGTCCATAAATATAAGGACAGCCGCGAACAGTTCGAGACAAGAACTCACAAGAGACTTATCGACATTCTTAACCCGACGGATAAGATCATGGCAGCTCTCACGAACCTTGATCTTCCCGCAGGCGTCGAGCTCAAGATCGACGCGAGCCGTACTCTCAAATGAGAGAAACAAACAAGCAATGATCGGTCGCTTATTATAAATTTATTCCTTATGTAATAAGCGGCGGACCGTTCGGTCAAGTTGGCAGAGCCAACCAATAACTGATGGAGGAAAAAAACATTATGGAAAAAGGAATCATCGGCAGAAAGCTGGGTATGACTCAGATTTTTGCAGAAGCGGGAAAAGTCATTCCCGTAACGGTCATCGAAGCCGGCCCCTGCGTCGTCGCTCAGAAGAAGACCGTTGAGACGGACGGTTACGAAGCCGTTCAGCTCGGTTTCGGATACGTATCCGACAAGCATCTCACGAAGCCCCTTAAGGGTCACTTCAAGAAAACGGGCTCGGCCCCCAAAAAGTATCTGAAAGAATTCAGACTTGACGACTGCAGCAAATACAACGCCGGCGATATCGTAACGGCAGACGTATTCGCGGCTGGCGAAAAGGTCGACATCACAGGCATTACGAAAGGCCGCGGATATTCCGGCGTTATCAAAAGATGGGGCTGCCACAGACTCAGAATGACGCACGGCGTAGGCCCGGTACACCGTCAGGCAGGTTCAATGGGCGCGAACTCCGATCCGTCCCGCATCTTCAAGAACAAGAAGATGGCAGGTCAGTACGGCGCCGAAAAGGTCACCATACTCAACCTCGAGGTCGTTAAGGTAGACGCCGAAAAGAACCTCATCGCCGTTAAGGGCGCCGTTCCCGGTGCCAAAGGCGGCATCGTGTTCATTCGCAACACGGTCAAATAAGCGGGGAGGAGAATAAAACGATGGCAAATTTTAAAGTTGTTACCATGACAGGCGCAGACGCCGGCGAGATCGAGCTTGCGGATTCCGTGTTCGCGATCGAACCGAACGAAGCGGTGCTTCACGCGGCTGTTCGCGCATATCTGCTCAATCAGAGACTCGGCACGCAGTCGACTCTCACCCGCAGCGAAGTTTCCGGCGGCGGCAAGAAACCCTGGCGCCAGAAGGGAACAGGCAGAGCCAGACAGGGCTCGACGCGTTCTCCTCAGTGGACGCACGGCGGCATAGCGCTCGGTCCGAAACCGAGAAAATACCGCACCGACCTCAACAAGAAGGTCAAGAGACTTGCGATCTGCTCCGCGCTTTCCGCGAAAGCTCAGAACAGCGAGCTCGTCATAGTAGACGCTATAACGACTGATTCTTACAAAACAAAGACGATGGTGAATATGCTTGCGGCGATAGGCGCCGGCAAGAAGGCTCTGGTCGTACTCGACGGCATCGACGAGATGGTCATAAAGAGCTTTGCAAACATTCCCGGCGTCAAGACGGCGCAGTGCAACGAGATCAACGTATACGACATACTCAACTGCGATACGCTCGTTACCGTCAAATCCGCCGCCGCTAAGATATCGGAGGTGTACGCATGAAAACAGTATACGATATTATCATCAGACCGATCGTAACAGAAGCGACGATGGGCAAGATGGCTGAGAAGAAGTACAGCTTCGAAGTGCTTCCCACGGCTACCAAGTCCGAGATCGCGGCCGCGGTCGAAAAAGTCTTCAACGTTAAAGTCGCTAAAGTCAACGTGCTTAACGTTAAGAGAAAACCGAAGAGACTCGGCGTCCACGAGGGTTATACCCGCGCATGGAAAAAGGCTACAGTAACTCTTACGCCCGATTCCAAGACGATCGCGTTCTTCGACGGTATCATGTAAGGAGGAGAAACAAGATGTCTGTTAAAAGTTATAAACCGACTACCCCCGGCAGAAGACATATGACTTCTCCGTCTTTCGAGGAGATCACCAAGAAGACTCCCGAAAAGAGCCTCATCTTCACGAAGAAGAAACACGCCGGCAGAAACAGCTACGGCAAGATCACCGTTCGTCACAAAGGCGGCGGCAACAAACAGAAATACAGAATAATCGATTTCAAACGTAAGAACGAAAATCCGGCGACCGTTATCGCGATCGAATACGACCCGAACCGCACCGCCTACATTGCACTCATCCGGTACGAAGACGGCACGAAGGCTTACATCATAGCCCCGCTCGGACTCAAAGTCGGCGACGTGATATACTCCTCGGCTTCCGCCGATATCAAACCCGGCAACGTTCTTCCGATAGCCAACATCCCCGTAGGTACGTTCATCAACAACATCGAGCTCTACGCGGGCAAGGGCGCCCAGCTCGTAAGAAGCGCCGGCGCTGCCGCTCAGCTCATGGCAAAAGAGAACGGCACCGCGCAGATCAGACTCCCGAGCGGCGAAGTCCGCATCGTCGGTCTCGACTGCAAAGCGTCGATAGGCCAGGTCGGCAACCTCGAGCATGAAAACGTCAAGCTCGGCAAAGCCGGCAAAACGCGCCACAGAGGCGTACGTCCGACGGTCCGCGGCTCAGTTATGAACCCCTGCGACCATCCACACGGCGGCGGCGAAGGCAAGAGCCCGATAGGCAGACCGGGACCTGTGACCCCGTGGGGCAAACCCGCTCTCGGTTATAAGACGAGAAACAAGAAGGCAAGAACCGAACGCCTGATTGTTAAACACAGGAACAGTAAGTAAGAAGGAGGGAAACAGTAATGTCAAGAAGTCTTAAAAAAGGACCTTTTGTGGAAGAAAAGCTCTTC
>JAEEJH010000168.1 GCA_016281775.1 Clostridiales bacterium
ACCACGCTTTGGGGAGTTCGCTTTCTTCGAGGTAGATCTTGTAAGGGATTTGTTTTTCTTTCATGATTTTTTTCTCCTTTCCTGCTCGGGGCGGTTGAAAAACAAAATTCCCGTCCCGGCAAATAATGCGGGGACAGGAATGATCCTGCGGTGCCACCCTGCTTGATGCTTTGCATCCACTCGGCATACTGACATATGCAGGCTTTTTTACGGGAAGCCGCCCGTCGCCCATACTCCGGATCTCTCCGTTTCCGTTTGCCCTCGAAAGTCCATTCGGTCCTGCTTACCGGGCCGCCATCACACCGTCGGCGGCTCTCTGTGCCGGATCAGACAAAATCTACTTACTCTTTCTCATCGGTTTGCCTTATTATACCATACCAAACCCGGTTTGTCAATAAGTTTTTTTGCAATTTTTTACTTTTTCTTTTTCATTTTTATCACGATAAACACGATCGCGGCGACAGCGACGGCGGCGATAATGATGATTATTATCAGCGTACCTGCATTATTCGGTTTTTCTTCGCCTGCCGGTTTCTCGGTCGCTTTTTCCGTTTCGCCCGCTTTTTCCGTTTTTATATCGGTATTTTCTTCCGCTTTGTCGGTGACGTTTTCGGTCGGGACTTCCGTGGGAGCCTCTGTCGTCTGCTCCTGTACGGGCTCGGTGATGCCGGCGTAAGCGTACGCCTCGGCTTCCGTTCTGAAAAATCCGAACCACTTGATATCGGCGGTCTTGTCCGCAAGCAGGCTGTCGGAGGCAAGGTCGAGACGGAAGCCGTTTATCCTCGCTCCTTCGGTCCACGTTTCGCCCTCGGAAAGATCGATGGTCAGGATCCGCCAGCCGTTGTCGGCGTTTTCGTCATATTCGCCGTCGGTCCAGTAGAAATCGGCTTTCGCGTTTTCCTGCGGGGCAAGAACGTCGCCGGCGCAGTAATACAGCGCGCCCGCGTCGCCTATCTCGTCGAGGTCCTTGAAAAGCACGGCGAATATCGGAAATTCAGCCGCGTCGTAGAAGCGGTCTATGCCGACGCTCGCGTAGATCTGCGGGCTTGTCTCCCCGAACGCTACGTGCAGATCGCCGTTATCGGTCGCCTCATAGGTCATGCCGCTGCCCATCGTGACTTTTTCCGTGCCCGTAGCCGTATAGAGCCAGCACGGCTGGCCCGGTTCGACCGGAGGCGTATCTTCTTTCGTCGCCGGCTTCGTATTGCCGTCGGGCGAATACGGCTCGACCGAGGTGATGCCGGCGGGTCTCACGCCGTTGAATTCGGTGACGGTGAGCTGTATGTCGTGCATCGTGCTCTCATATCCGGTAACGCCGACGTAAGTCTTGCCGTCCTGCATATAATCGACGAACGTGCTCGCCGCAGTACCCATATCGACGTCGCATACGTAAACGTGGTATCTGCCGTCGTTTTCCTGCCTTACCTCAAAAGTCATCGCCTCGTGATTATAGATATTGACGTTCGCCGCGTACTGCACAAGATCTGCTCTCGCGTCCTTTTCGGTACACATATACGATTGAATAACGACGCTCGTCGCCGACGGGCGTATGTAACAGCGCCAGCCGTAGCCGAATTCGTTCGTTCCCTGGGCGAAGCCCTGCTGACTCCACAGCGTGAAGCAGATCCATTTATCCGCGTTCGGCGCGTCCTCGAACGCGTCGGCGAGCACCGTCATCGTGATTCCCTTCGTATAATCCTGCGGTTCGGTCGTCTGAAGCGTGCCGTAACCGGTCTTTTTATATGCCGCTATATTTTCGTTGATATAAAGCTGTATGCCGAGATCGGTGTAGCGGTAACCCGGTACCATCGGCGGATTTTCGGGGTCGCCGTATTCGCGGGCGTTCGCGTATACGGACCACTGTACCTGCCCGCCGTCGGCGACGGCGCCGAATGTGAATGCCGACGCCAGAAGAAGCGCGGCGAGTATCGCCGAAATGATTTTTTTCATGATCGTCTCCTTTAATTTTTCGTTATCTTTTTATCAGTTTACTACAATTTTATCACATTGTCAACATATTTGTTAAGTATAATAAAAAAAGATAACGGAGGCTGATATGAAAAGATCATTACTCATAACGGCGATAATACTTCTGACTGCGCTGTTTTTCTCGTGCGGCGGTACGAACACGCCGTCTGATACCGGGTCTGCTTCCGCGCAGACCGTTGATTACGCGGGCAAAGACGCGTTGACGGAAACGGCTGAAACGCTCGCCGACCCGACAGACGACGCAAAGATACCCGAGGGCGATTTCACAGTCGTAAAAGTGGACGGGACGTATATCGAACCGTCGTCCGGCGTTTATAAAATAACCGAAGAAGGCGAATACACGCTCAGCGGCAATCTGCCCGAGGGCAGCGTGACCGTTGAAGCGGACGCGGCGGCAAAGATAAAACTGATATTGAACGGCGCGTCGCTTGCCTCGTCGAAGACGGCGCCGATATATATAAAGACCGCTTCGTCGGTCGACGTCGAAGCCGCTCCGGATTCGTACAACACGGTGACCGACAGCAGGCCCGCAGCCGAAGAAACGGACGGCGAAGATACCCCTAACGGCGCGATCTACGCCGAATGCGACGTCAAAATAAGCGGCGCGGGAACGCTCATAGTCACCGCGAAACACGATAACGGAATAAAGACGAAAGACGATCTGGTGATCAAAAACGTCACGCTCAAGGTCACCGCGCACGGCAACGCGCTGAAAGGCAACGATTCCGTGTCGGTCACGTCCGGAGAGATAATACTTATATCGGAAACGTCAGACGGCATCAAAACGAAGAACTCAGACGTATCTGAAAAAGGCTCGCAGCGCGGAACGGTCAGCATCGGAGGCGGCAAGATCGATATTTACGCCAAATGCGACGGTATTGACGCCGCATATAACGCCGAGATCTCCGGCGACTGCACGCTCGGAATATATACGGCGGACTATTCTGAGTATTCCGGCGAAGCGCAGGCTTCGCGCGAGCTGTATCTGATAGTACCGAGGAGGATCTATTCAAACTCTGCCGACTACTATGCGTATTTCTATAACGCAGGAGAAGACAGCGGCAAATACGTCAAGTTCGAATATGAAACCATGGTATCGAGCGGCAGAACGCAGTATTACGGGCTGCTCTGCAAGATCCCGTCGGGTTATCAAAGCGTGATATTCGGCACGACCGGCTCCGGCAAAACGCCTGACAAGGACAGTTTTACGGCAAAGACCGGCGGCGAAAACGTAAACGCCTCGATGAACGGATATATGATCTCTTCGGTCTCGTCGTCAAAAATCAGCGGCGACTGGGTGACGATGACAAAAGGGAGCGGCAGTTCATCGAAAACCGCGTATTCTTCAAAAGGTATAAAAGCCGGCAACGAGATAAGCGTGACCGGCGGCAGTATAACGCTCAGATGCAAAGACGACGGATTTCACGCGAACGCCGACGGCAAGCTCGGTAACGGCGAGCAGGCGAAAGGCGACGTCAGCATCAGCGGCGGCAGTATCTCGATAACGGCGGCAGACGACGGTATACACGCCGACGGCGAGCTGAACGTAAGCGGAGGATATATAAATATTTCGGAATCACACGAGGGTCTTGAGGCTAACGTAGTGAACATGATCGGCGGTACGGTATTCGTTTACTCAAACGACGACGGAGTGAATGCGTTCAAAGGCAGTCAGACGGCTATGGTCAATATATACGGAGGTTATCTCGATATAACGACTCCGTCCGGCGATACGGACGGCATCGACTCAAACGGCAGTATATCCATGTCCGGCGGCTTCGTTCTCGTCAAGGGCGGCGCGCAGACGGGCGGCATGGCGGGCTCGGTAGACACCGACGGCACCGTGACCGTGACCGGCGGCGCGATAGTCGCGCTCGGCGGTATATGCGAAACGCCCGGCAAAGGATCTGTAAATACGTACATTTCAAGCGGTACGTCGTTTTCGAAGGGTTCATACGTTTTGAAAGACAAAAGCGGGGCCGAGATACTCTCGTTTTCCCTGCCCTCTTCATATTATTCACTATGGATCGCGTCCGACGCGATGGAACTCAATTCGGATTATAAACTGTATAGAGACGGCTCGGAAATACTGAGCTGGACGCAGTCGTCACAGACCGTCGGCAAATCCGGCGGCGGCTGGGGCGGTCCCGGCGGAAGACCGAGATAAGCGCCCCGCAACCCCAAAGAGAGTGTAACGACTTTGGAAGGGAGCAGGGGGTTGCCGTGAACCTCCAAGCCGCTCAAGTTCGGCTTGGGGAACCCCTCGTACATCCCCCGTACCCCCTTCCCACCTCGACCTGAGAATTTCTCAGGGGGTGCCGCGCGGCCCCAAGTGATCTATGATCGCTTGGGAGGGAGTAGGGGGCTTGGGGGTTGTAAGGGTGGGTAACCCCCAAGGGCGGCGAAGCCGCACGGATTGTCGCCGAAGGCGACACATTGTTCATTCGGCTCGTCCCGAGCCGATCATCATGCGCGAAGCGCTCATCATGACGCAGTCTCATCATTTGACGCATTGCGTCAATAATCATTTCTTATAAATCTCGGCTCGTTCATGATCCGAACTTCACTTGCCAAAGGCGTACTTCACTGCGGCAAAGCCGCACCGTCCGGCGCGCTGCGTCAAAAAAACTCCTCCGTCACCGGAGGAGTCTTTTACCGAAAGCTTATTTTACGTTGGAAGCTATTATTGAAACCTTTATCATATCTCCGAGCGTGTCGTCGAAATCGAAGCCCCAGATGATATTGGCGTCGGGAGCGGCGGAGTCGGCGATCTTATCCGATATTTCGTTGACCTCGTCGAGCGAGACGGAGCGGTTCGCCGACAGGTAGATAATAAGGCCTTTCGCGTCGTTCATGCCTTTTTCGAGCAGCGGGTTCTTCGTCGCGGCGGCGATGAGTCTGTTCGCTCTGTCTGTGCCCTCGGCTACGGCGTTGCCGATGAATATATCGCCGGAGTCGCGGAGGATCGCATTTATGTCGGCGATATCGATATTTATGAGCATCGCCTTTGTGAGTATTTCAAGCACGGATAAAACGCTCTCGCAGAGTACGTCGTCGATCAGACGGAAAGCGTTTGCGAACGTGATCTTCTGCGTGGTCGAATTCTTTACGTTCTCATTAGGTATCACGATTATCGCGTCGGAATATTTGCGCAGTTCTTCAAGGCCGTTCAGCGCTGTATTCATTCTGCGCGTGCCCTCGAACGAGAAGGGTTTCGTGACGACGGATATGGTCAGCGCTCCGGCTTCTCTGGCGGCTTTTGCCACGATCGGCGCCGCGCCGGAACCGGTGCCTCCGCCGAGACCGGCGGCGATGAACGCTACGACGGTATCGTCGAACAGCGCGCGTATAGTTTCATAATCTTCTTCGGCGGCGGCTTTGCCCGCTTCGGCGCTGCCTCCGCAGCCTCTGCCGTTGCCGCGCTTTACGCCTATCGCGACGGGTTTTACCGCGTCCGAGCGAAGCGCTTTCGTATCGGTGTCGATACCGTAGTATGTAACGCCGTTCGGTTTTATGTCGGCAACGCGGCAAACGGAGTTATTACCTCCGCAGCCTACTCCGGCGACGGTTATTTTCATGAATTCCTGTTCGTTAGTCATATCAGTATCTCCCTTGAATTATTTGTCAGATGTGTTTATACAAAGATATTATAAACCATAATTTCCGATTTTACAAGAGTTTTTTTTCAAAAAATGAGATTTTTTAAAAAATAATTTCATTTTTCGGTTCGCATTTCGACTTTTTTGCCGTTTGCTTATTCGATTCCGGTTGACAAAGCGGATCCGCGGTGATAAAATAAGAAAAAAACAATCGGAGGTCATTATGGCTTGCACTACCGTTCTTGTAGGTAAAAAAGCGTCGAACGACAACTCGACGATGATAGCGAGGACCGACGACGGATTTTTCGAGGTAAAGAAGCTCGTCGTCGTAACCCCTGACAAACAACCGAAAAAATACAAAAGCGTGATCTCAAAACTTGAGATCGATCTGCCAAACGATCCGCTCGGCTATACGTGCTGTCCGAACGTGGACCTTGTGCACGGTATATGGGGCGCGACCGGCATCAACACGGCGAACGTCGGCATCACCGCGACGGAGACGATAACGACGAATCCCCGCGTACTCGCCGCCGATCCGCTCGTGACTCTGCAGAAAGCGAAAACCAAAAAAGAAAAAGACGTACCCGGCGGCATAGGTGAAGAAGATATCGTCACGCTCGTTTTGCCGTATATACGCACGGCGAGAGAAGGCGTGCTCCGTCTCGCTTCTCTGCTTGAGAAATACGGTACGTACGAATGCAACGGCATCGCCTTCAACGACGAAAACGAGATCTGGTGGCTCGAGACGATAGGCGGTCATCACTGGATAGCGAAGCGCGTGCCCGACGACGTATGCGTCATAATGCCGAACCGCTTCGGTACGGACGATTTCGACTTTGACGACGCGCTCGGCGAAAAGAAAGCGCATATGTGTTCTGACGATATGCTTGACTTCATAAGAGACAACTCGCTCGACTGCAACGCCGGCGGCAGATCCGATCTGCGCGATATTTTCGGCTCGCACAGCGATTCCGATCACTGCTACAACACGCCGCGCGCGTGGTTCATGGGCAGATATCTTTGCCCGTATTCTCACAAATGGGACGGCGAGTGCGCCGAATTCACGCCCGAATCGGACAATATACCGTGGTGTCTGAAACCCGACAGAAAGATCACCGCGGAAGACGTCAAATACATGCTCTCGTCGCACTATCAGGGCACGCCGTACGATCCGTACACGAGTCATAACACAGGCGTTCGCGGCACGTACCGCTCCATCGGCATCAACCGTACGGGCGACACGTCGATCTGTCAGATAAGAGGCGATCAGCCCGAGCCGCTCAAAGGCGTCGAATGGATCTGCTTCGGTTCGACCACGTTCTCGACGATGATACCGCTTTACGCATCCGTATCGAAGATACCCTCGTATTTCTCAGACGTGAAGCCCGACGTCTCGACCGAGAATTTCTATTGGGCGAGCAGACTTATCGGCGCGCTTGCAGATCCGAATTACGGCACCTGCGTGCAGTTCACCGAGAGATATCACGCAAAGACCGTAGCCGAGGGTAGGCGCCTGATACTCGAATACGACCGCAAGATGAAAGAATCAAACGACTTTACGCTTACGGAAGAATGCAACGAAAAGATCTGTAAAATGGCGAAAGAAGAGACCGAAAAAACGCTGAACGCTATTCTGCGCGACGCGAGCGTACATATGAAAAACGGATATAACAGAGCCGATAACTGAAATAAACGCTGTGAAACGGATCTTTGACGCGAGATCCGTTTCACGCAAAAAAACTCCCGAAGTTTTTCGGGAGTTTTTCGTTTTATTATTTTACTGAGCCGCTTTGACGCTCGTGATGTGCGGGTTGGCGCCGTTGTACCAGTAGAGGAAGCCTTCGAGGTCGATCTTGTCGCCGACTTTGAGAGCTTCGACAGCCTTGTAAACGTCGGTATCTTTTCCGCAGAGGTAGAACTCTACGCAGAAGCCGTAGGTCTGACCGTCTTTGGAGACTTTGAAGTACAGGTCGTCGGTCTTGCCTTCGGGATCCTTATACGCGAAAGCCGCGCCGGTCTCGTCGTACGCTTCAACGGTCATGCCTTTGAAAGCGACCTTCATATTCATATAGTCGATGAGTTTGTCGGTGCCGAGAACGCCGGTAACGTCGGTAACGGGAGCTACGTAGCTGCCGCTGAGGATCTCGAACTTGCTGTCGATGATCTCGACTTCGCCCGCCCATTCGGCTTTGTGACCGGTGACTCTGATCTTGGTGCCTTCGGTAAGCTTGTCGTAATCTTCTTTGCTGCAGGGCAGTTCATACAGGAAGTACGCGCCTTCTTCATTCTGCGTGTAGATCGTGGCTTTGTCGTTCCACCACGACTGTTTTGCCTGAACGTAGGTCTCGACGGTCACTTCGGTCTCGACCGCCGCCGCCTTGAACTGCGCGTAGGTCGTGAGTTCGACCTTCGGACCGCAGGCGCACATTACGATGAGAGACGTGAGCGCGAGTATTGCCGCAAGAATCTTTTTCATTTTATTTTCTCCTTATGCTTTTTTATTGGATCAACAATATTATAAAACATAGTAATGAACAAATCAAGACAGCATTTTTTATGTTTTATGTCTTCTCACGCATTTCGGCGCGTTTTTTGCGTACAACGCGGTATATGAAGCCCGCCGCGATGAGCGTCCACACCGCGCCGAGAGAAACGAGCAGAAAAACGGCGGTCTTCGGCAGCTTGCCGAGCGCCTTCTGCATGACCGATTCGCCGGTGTTGATCTGATCGAGCCGGTAAAGAGCGTTTACGTCGGAATAGAGTTTTACGAAATACGCGTCGTCGACGGTTTCTTTTCTGCGCACCGATTTTACCGTGTTCTCTATAAGCTGCCCCGCCGCGTCGCGCAGAGACGCCGAACCGTTGAAGACCGGAGTCGTGAACGTGTACTGACGGTTTTTCAAAAGCAGCTCCGACGCTTCTATTTTGACTTTGTAATAATGATCGTTATCTTCACCCGCGCGCGAAAGATATTCCTTATATTCCGCAGTTTCCTGCGCTTTGAGCGTTACGGGAACGTAGCCCTCGGTCTCGGCGTAGGTTATCTGCACCGTGTCGGTAAGCAGATACTGAGCGAAAAGCCACGCGGCGAGAACTCTCTGCGGATCTTTTTTGTTGAACACGCAGAGCGACGGTCCCTGCGAGATCATATAAGGCGCATCGGGGTTTACCTGCGGTATCATTTTTACGACGGTCTCGAATTCGATAAGGTCTTCTTTCGGTATGTCGAGATGCGTCGCCTTACTGCCGATCCACGTGGCGCCCGCGGTCGAGTCTATCGCAAAAATACACTGACCGGCGTTGAAGAAGTTGCCGGGGTAGCTCGAGATCTTGAACGTCGAAAACGCTCCGTTCGAATGGGCGGCGACCGTCTGCAGAAACTCTTTTGTCTGATCGTTGAATATGAGTATCTCTCCGTCGGACGTCGAATAACCGGCTCCCGCCTGCTTCAGATACTGTATCATCATATTGTCGGTAGACTTGTATATAAACGGGATCATGACGTTGCCGCCGTTCAGTTTATACGTGCCGTCTCCGTTTTTGGCAAGCGCCGCCTCGGATACCTCCCAGATGAAGTCCCACGTCAGCGTTTCGGGTATCTCATAGCCGAGCGCTTCGACGAACGTCTTGTTTATATAGCACGCCTCGGTCGAACGCATATACGGTATCGCGTAATACCCGTCTTTTATTTTACATTCTTCTATGAACTGCGGCACTATCTGATCAAAGCCCGGCGAATCGAATTTCAGCTCCGAACCGTGCAGACCGTATTTTTCGTCTTTGAATACTTCATCGAGTCTGACGACGGTATTTTCGCCGGTCATATACGTCGCTATATGGTCGGGGTACGTTATGCAGACGTCGGGGGTGGTACCGGTCGCGATATTCGTTATTACGTCGTTATATATCCTGCCGTAATCGCCGTACAGGCTGAGTTTTATTTTGATATTCGGGTACAGCTCCTGAAACGAAGCTATGGCGTCGGTATAGACCTTCGTCTGTATTTTGTTCGTGTCGTTTTTCGCCCAGAAAACGAGCTCGTACTGTTTCGACCCGTCAAACGTCTCGGGCATCTGAAATTCGAGCATACCGTGCGAACCGTGGCACGATACGAGCGCGGGCAGGAATACGAGCATAACGAGGATAAGCGGTAAAACTTTTTTCATCCCTTCGTACCTCCTCTCGAAACGCCCTCCATTATCTTTTTTCTGAATATCAGGAAAAGAACGATCAGAGGCACTGAGATCACGACGACCGCCGCCATCATGGCGGGGACGTTCTCACGGCCGAACCCGCTTTCGCGTATCGCCTGTATACCGTTTGAAACGAGGAAATACGCCGGATCGTCGGTGATCAGCCTCGGCCATACGTAAGAGTTCCAGCATTCTATGACTTTGAGGATTATCACCGTGACTATCGTCGGTCTGCATACGGGTATCATGACCTTGAACAGATATTTGAGATCGGACGTGCCGTCGACCTTGGCGGCGCGGTAAAGCTCGTCGGGTATCTGCTCGAAGTTTTCTTTTAATAAATAAATGTAGAAAACGCTTGCGACCGACGGCAGTATAAGACCGGAGAACGTGTTTCGGAGTCCGAGATTGGTGACAGTCACGAAATTCGTTATTATAACGAGCTCGTTCGGTATCATCATCAGCGCGAGAAACAGCGAGAAGATCAGATTTTTGCCCTTGAAATCTATCCGCGCGAAAGCGTACGCGGCGAATATCGTCACGAAAAGCATCAGCGCGGTAGTCGCCAGCGTGAAGAACACCGTGTTTATAAAATATCCTCCGAGCGGCACTTCGGTAAACGCCGATCTGTAATTGTCGAGTGTAGGTTCAAGCGTGATGAATTTCGGCGTGAATTCGGAGCTGTACGCGCTGTAGCTTTTCAGCGACGAGAGCACCATCCAGTAAAACGGGAAAAGAACGATAAGCGCCCATATCCCGAGCATTATATAGACGACGGTCTTCATCAGCACGCTGTCGGCTTTTCTTATCTTTGTGGCTTGTTTAGACGTTGATTTTTTCATGCCGCCACCTCAATAAACCGTCTTTTTCTTGCTGATCATAAGATTTATGACCGTGACCGTGAAAACTATCAGAAACAGCAGTATCGCCGCCGCCGAGGCGTACGACGGATAACCGCCGCTGTCGCCGTAGAGCATATCGTAGATATAGCCGACGACCGTGTTCATACCCGCGGCGTTGAGATCCGTGCCGAATATGGCGACCTCGTCGCTGTACGCTTTGAAAGCGCCGATGAAGCCGGTTATCACGAGATAGAATATCATCGGCGATATCATCGGTATCGTTATTTTGTAAAAAGTACGGAATTTCGGCGTGCCGTCTATCTTCGCCGCCTTATAGTAATCTTCTTTTACCGACGCGAGCGCGCTCGTCAGAATGAGTATCTTGAACGGGAGCACCACCCAGACCGTGTAAAAACACATGACGAACATCTTCGCCCAGTACGGGCCGTCGATGAAGTCTATCGGTCCCGAACCGAACATTTTGATTATCATATTCACAAGACCGTCGGTATAAGCCGTCTTTTTGAACAGTATCATGAACACGAGGCCGACGGCGAGAGTGTTTGTCACGTACGGCAGAAAATACACCGTCTGAAACAAGTTCCGAAGAGGCTTGATCGAGCTCAGTCCGAGCGATATGAGCAGCGCGAGCAGAGTCGAGACCGGCACCGTGATTATAACGATGATAAACGTGTTTTTCAGCGCCTGCAGAAAATACGTATCGTGCAGAACGTACGAGTAGTTATACGCGCCCACGCCGAAAAACGACTGAGACGCCGAGTTGTACCCTTCTTCGAACGAATATATCAACACGTCGATCAGAGGATAGACCATGAATACTCCGAGAAAGAGTATCGCCGGCAGTAAGAACAGCAGAGCCTTTAAATTTTTATTTTTCATTATTATCCTCCGCTGACGGTCTTATACGCTCCTCCGTATCCCTGTCGAAGACAAGCACCTTGGACGGCTCGAGCGCGAACCTCACGTCCGGCGGCCTGACCTCGTCGGCGCGTTTCGCGAATATCACGGCGCGCACCGTCGGAGACTGGCAGGCGGGATGCCTGCAGACTACGCTCGTGTCTCTGCCCATGATCTCCACCCGGTCGAGCTCCGCCGTGAACGTGCCTTCGGGATCGGGAGTCATGCCCTCGGGGCGAATGCCGACCCATACGCTGCAATCCGGTGCGTCGAAATCCGTTACGGCTTCGTCGCCTATGACGATCTTGCCGCCTCTTATCGCGCCTTCAAAGACGTTTATCGGCGGCGTGCCGAGGAATTTTGCGACGAAAAGATTTTTCGGATCGTCGTATATATCCTGCGGTCTGCCGTACTGATCGAGCCTGCCCGCGTTCATTACGAGTATGTAATCGGAGATACTCATCGCCTCCTCCTGGTCGTGGGTGACGAATATCGTCGTGATACCCGTCTCACGCTGTATACGGCGCAGTTCTTCTCTCGTCTGAAGTCTCAGGCGGGCGTCGAGGTTGGAAAGCGGTTCGTCGAGCAGAAGCACCTTCGGCATCTTCACGAGCGCTCTCGCTATCGCCACGCGCTGCTGCTGACCGCCGGAAAGCTCGGCAGGGCGGCGTTCGAGATATTCTTCTATCTGAACGAGTTTAGCCGCTTCCATAACTTTTTTATCCATGACGTCCTTCGTCAGCTTGTCCTTCCCGCGCAGGTTCTGCAGCGGGAACAGAATGTTCTGATACACCGTCAGATGGGGATAAAGCGCGTAGTTCTGAAATACGAGACCGACGCCGCGATGCTCCGGCTCCACGTCCGAAACGTCTTCTCCGTCGAAAAGTATCCTGCCCGACGTCGGCTTTTCAAGTCCGCAGATAAGGTTCAGCACGGTACTTTTTCCGCAGCCCGAAGGACCGAGCAGACCGATAAGCTTGCCCTCGGGTATCTCGTACGTGAAATCGTTGACCGCTATGACGTCGTTCGGGTCTTTTTTATTTTTGCTTTTGAATTTTTTAGTCAGATTCTGAAGCGTTATTTTCATATTTCCCTCACTGAAATATTATTGCATTATGATTATACCACCTGAACGGGCTTTTTTCAATAGAAAAAGCAAAAAAACGTTATAAACCTTTTCGTTTTTCTTCGCCGCTCTTCATCCGTCAGGTCCTTCCTGCGCCGCGTATTGCGATATTTTATGCATATTTTCAGATATTTTTGCATATTTTTTCATTTTTCCTCTTGACAAATGAATATTTATGATGTATAATACACGCCATGAAAACGGTTTCGGAGGCAGACATGAAAAAAGAAGACATCAAAAAAGTGGTGCTCGCGTATTCGGGCGGGCTCGATACCTCGGTGATAATACCGTGGCTCAAAGAAAATTACAACAATTGCGAGGTCATCGCGGTATCAGGCAACGTCGGCCAGGCCGACGAGCTCGAAGGGCTCGAAGAAAAGGCGATCAAGACCGGCGCGTCGAAAATATATATCGAAGATCTGACGGACGAGTTCGTCGACAACTATATCGTCCCGGCGGTGCAGGCGGGCGCCTCTTACGAAGGCTACCTGCTCGGCACGTCGCTCGCGCGTCCCGCGATAGCGAAGCGGCTCTGCGAGATCGCCGCGGCGGAAGGAGCCGACGCGATAGCGCACGGCTGTACCGGCAAGGGCAACGATCAGGTGAGGTTCGAGCTTGCGGTCAAACATTTTCTGCCGGATATGAAGATAATCGCGCCGTGGCGCGAATGGAGCATCAAATCGCGTGAAGAAGAGATCGAATACGCCGAAGCGCATAACGTGCCGCTGAAGATAACGCGGCAGACGAACTATTCGAAAGACAAAAACCTCTGGCATCTCTCGCACGAGGGTCTCGATCTTGAAAACGCGAACAACGAACCGACCTACGAAAAGCCCGGTTTTCTCGAAATGGGCGTTTCTCCGATTCAGGCGCCCGACGCGCCCGAATATATAACTCTCGGTTTTGAAGAAGGCAAGCCGACGGAGCTGAACGGCGAAAAAATGAGCGCGAAAGAAATAATACTCAAGCTGAACGAGCTCGGCGGCAAAAACGGCATAGGTCTTCTCGACCTTATAGAGAACCGTCTCGTCGGCATCAAATGCCGCGGCGTGTACGAGACGCCGGGCGGCGAGATACTCAGCTTCGCTCACAACTATCTCGAAACGCTGACGCTCGACAAGATGACGTATCACGAAAAGCAGAAGCTCGCGCTCACGTTTTCGGAGGTCGTCTATAACGGTCTTTGGTTCTCGCCTCTGCGCGAAGCGCTCTCGGCTTTCTTTACATCGACTCAGAAGTTCGTCACCGGTACGGTGAAACTCAAATTATACAAAGGCAATATAATAAAAGCCGGCGTCAGCTCGCCGTACGGTCTTTACTCGGAAGAGCTTGCGACGTTCGGAGCCGACGAGGTCTACGATCAGACCGACGCGACGGGATTCATAAATCTGTACGGTCTGTCAGCGAAAGTGCAGTCAAAGGTACAGAAAAAACAGTAATAAGTGCGGTAAAACGCTGCCGCACGGTCAAAAAGTGTCACAGGGTGGTATAAAGTGGAGAAATTGTGGAAAGGCCGCACGTCGGGCGAAGCCGACGCCGCGGCGGAAAGCTTCAACTCTTCGATCGGCTTCGACAGCCGTCTTTACAAAGAAGATATACTCGGCAGCGTCGCTCACGCTTCGATGCTCGGCAAGTGCGGTATCATAACCGAAGACGAGGCCGAACAGATCAAAGAAGGTCTTTTATCGATACTTGCAGATATCGATGCGGGTGATCTTACAATAGATACGCAGGCGGAAGACATTCACACCTTCGTCGAGGCGACGCTGACCGCGCGCATCGGCGAGGCGGGCAAAAAACTGCATACGGCGAGGAGCCGCAACGACCAGGTCGCGCTCGATACGCGTATGTATCTGCGCGAAGCGTGCAAAGATATAATCGCGGCGCTCAAAACGCTGACCGGCGTGATCGCCGACAAAGCCGACGAATACAAAGCCGCCGTTATGCCGGGCTTCACGCATCTGCAGGCGGCTCAGCCGATAACGTACGGTCAGCTGCTCATGGCTTACGCGATGATGCTTCTGCGCGACGCCGACAGGTTCAAAGACTGTTATAAGCGCGTAAACGTATCGCCGATAGGCTGCTGCGCTCTCGCCGGTACGACGTACGGCACCGACCGGCCGTTCGAGGCTTCTCTGCTCGGTTTCGACTCGATCTGCATAAACTCGCTCGACGGAGTATCCGACCGCGATTTCTGTATAGAATTCCTCTCATGCGCTTCGATTCTGATGATGCACTTCTCGCGCTTCTGCGAAGAAACGGTCATATTTTCGAGCGCTCAGTTCGGCTTCGTGACGCCCGACGACGCGTTCACGACCGGCTCGTCGATCATGCCGCAGAAAAAGAACCCCGACCCGGCGGAGCTGATACGCGGCAAGACCGGGCGCGTTTACGGAGATCTTTTGACTCTCCTTACCGTGATGAAGGGTCTGCCGCTCGCTTACAACAAGGATATGCAGGAAGACAAAGAGCCGCTGTTCGACGCCGTCGACACGGTGAAAGCCTGTACCGAAGTGCTGACCGGTATGATAAAGACGCTCAAAGTCAATACCGATAAAATGAAAAAAGCCGCGCAGCTGGGCTTCATCAACGCGACGGACCTCGCCGACTGGCTCGTATCGAAGGGCCTGCCTTTCCGCGAAGCGTATAAGACCGCCGCGAAGACCGTCAATTACTGCGCCGAAAACGGTTACGTGCTCGAAACTCTGCCGATCGGAAAATACCGTGAGTTTTTCGGCGGCGCGGACGAGAGCGTCTACGAGGCGGTGAACATCGACAACGCCGTCAGGCGCAGAACGAGCGCCGGCGGCACCTCGCCCGACTCCGTTGCGGAGCAGATAAAATACGTAAAAAGCATATTATAGACCTCCTTCGGATTTTTCCTTTGAAAACCGCCGTTTTGCCGCGGCGGTTTTTCACGTTGTCGAATATTGAACGCAAAACGGCTTGACTAACGCCGCGATTTATGCTATACTGAAAAAAACGTCGGCGGAGGGTCAATATGTCAACGTCAAAAATCAGCGGCGGAAATTCAGCAGAAGATCGCGGCGGAGGTAACGTGCCGGATGAAAAAACGCCCGCTCTGCAGATAAAAAAAGCGGCGCTCACCGACGGTACGGTAAAGCGCCTTATCGAGCTGTCGGAGCTATGGGTAAAAGAAGACTGCTCGTACGGCATGGCGAAAAATGACCGCGGCGACATAAAAGAACCGGTCTACGCCGCATACGACGGCGGTCTGATAGTCGGCTACGCGTTCGGTCACTTTTACACGGTCGAAAAAAAGTATACGTATATCGAGCCGGGGCAGAGGTGTTTCTGTCTCGACGAGCTTTACGTTTTGCCAAAATACCGGAGCCGCGGCGTAGGAAGAAAACTGTTCGAAGCGATATCGGAATACGCCGAAACAGGCGCGGAGATGATGACGTTTTCCACCTCGACGAAGGATTATAAAAGGATACTCAAATTCTACGTCGAAGATCTCGGCTGCGATTTTCACGACGCATATCTGATAAAACGCCTCTGAGTCTGAGCATGGCGAAGGATCCTTTTTGCCCGAATGATCCTTCGCCGCCGGCGCTGTGAAACCCGGTTCTGACGAGTCTGGTTATTCCGGGACTCACCACCCATTCCCGTGAACCCCTGTACCCCGCCTTCCCCCCCGTTATTCTGACGGGGCTTTTTTGTCTGCCGCGCGCCCCCTCGATGAAATCGAGGAAACGGGGGGAGGCAGAGGGTTCCCGGGGTTCCCCGAAAAAGCGATTCAGCTTTTTTGGGGGTTCACGGGTTTGGGGAGACAGGAGGGCGGGGACTCCCCAAGCGGCGGTTTGCCGCCGCACGGAAGCCTCGCAAGCGACTCCTTATTTGCGATCTGCAGTTTTACCTCTCGCCGTCTGCCGCGTCTTCAAGCGGATCGTGACGCATTAGCGGCTTATCTGTCAGGTTGCCTGCGCTGTCGTACCGTTCAGGTTCGTTTTCGCAGAACTCCGCCACGATCCCGGCGTATTCTTCCTCGTTTTCGGCTTTATATGCGGTCAGAAAATCTATATACCTCTGACGGCTCGTCAGCACCGTTTCACGCTCCTTTTCATCATCGGGCAGTGAACCGCGTTTTATATCATTGTTTATATAATACAGCTGCTCGATCGCGTTATATACGGTATTGCGAATACCGCCGTCAAAGGCTTCTGACAAAGCTTCGCGGTCATACGGCAAAACGTCGGTGCCGTATCTGACGATCTTTGCTCCGTATTTCTGAAAAAAGTTTACCGACAATGTTCGATACGGCGAATCCGTGTAGTCTGCTTTCGGTCCGGCGTCATGACCCGTTATATTGAAATACAGATATATTTCGCCGTATTCCATATCGTCCGGTATGAAGATCTCGCATTCAATATATGTGAAAATATATTCCTCCGTAACGTCCGCGGTACCGTTATCGGTGATATGATATAACTCTTTGCTTCCGTCCGTGACCACTATATCCGCTTGATAACGGTCGGCGTCAGGCGAATAATTATTATAAACCGACGCCGTGATACGGTGCCATTTGCCGCCGTCGCCGTATTCAACTCCTCCGCTGTGAGTCCAAAACGCTATATCGACTTCTCTCGATCCGTGAAGAACACCGCTCTCTTTGACTGCGGAAGACGTGACGTTCCGTATCGATACGCTGTATTCCGTTTTTGTATTATCGCTGTTTTCCGCCGTAAAAGACTCCGTCTGAGCCGTTGAGACCGTAAGTTCGGCATCGGGTATCTCAGCCGGTTGATTTGCCCGGTTGGCTATTATAAGCGCGCCGACGGGTATCGCGGTCATAACGATCACGACCGCGGCGACCGCGGCGAAAAGCGACAGCAGTCTTTTTCTTCTTGCAAGCTTTGCTCTTCTCTTTTCGGTTTTCTGCAGTATGCTTTCGGTCATCTCTTCATAAGTCTTCATTGTCGAACCCCTCTCTTAATAAAATCTCTTTCAGCTCGGCGCGGGCGCGCGTCAGGGCGGTAAATACCGCGCCTTCGCTTTTGCCGGTCACGGCGGCGACTTCTTTCGCGCTCATATTCTCAAAATACGTAAGCCATATCAGCTCGTATTTATCGGGCGGCAGCTTGCCGAGCGCTTTATGAAGCCGTTTTTTCGCCTCGCTTTTGATAAACGCGTCTTCGACCGATACGGTGTCGGGCGTGTTTTCGTCGAGCGGCGTTTCCGCCGAGCGCTTTTTTCGCCGCATCACGTCGTACGCGAGGTTGCGCGCTATGCCGTACAGCCACGTATGAAACGAACAGTGCTGCCCGAACCGCGGCTTTTTGAAGACGAGGCTGACGAACGTCTCCTCGCATATATCCTCCGCCTCGTGCATATCGCACGTTATGCCGTTTACGTAGAGTATCAGCCCGTCGCGGTAAAGCCGCACGAGCTCCGCAAGCGCTTCTTTGTCGCCGGACAAGTATTCCTGATATAACCGTGCGCCCTGATCCATTTTTTTCTCTCCGAGTTCTGCAGTTCTCTGCTTATTAGACGAACGAAAACGAAAAACCTTACAGCCTTTTTGTCATTTTACCGTAAAAATTTGAAAAAGTAAAGAAAACTCTTTCTTTTTTTCCGAAGCGACGGGGGTACCCGGCGAAATCATAGTTATAAACTCTAAACTCTCAACTCTAAACTCGCAAACTCTTGGTTATCAACGCTTCGCGCATTTGCCTTCCTCCGGGAGGAAGGTGGATCGCGCACAGCGCGAGACGAAAGGAGAATGCGCAGATTAACGACATGCACTGATAATATCTTCACGCGTTCTCCCTCAGACGGCTTCGCCGTCAGCTCCCTCCCGGAGGGAGCCTGAAAAGGATCTTTTTTTTGCAAAGCCGTTGCAAAGCGGCTTTGTTTTCGTTATAATATTAAAAATCCGTTTTTTTTGAAAATTCCATAACTTTTTTACAGGTTTGCTGGGTTATACTTTATGAAGCGCTTACAAAGACGAAAGGAGGTACAAAGTGACTGAAAAAGAATTCACGCAAAGGCTTGAAGAAACGCGAAAGCGGCTTTACCTTATCGCGCTTACGGTGACAAAAAACAAAGAAGACGCCGAAGACGCTGTATCGAACGCCGTTTTGCGCGCACTCAAAAAATACGGCGGCTTTACCTCAGAAGACAATTTCGACGGCTACATGGTCACGCTTACCGCAAACGAAGCGAAACGTATCAGATCAAAGCGGCGCTGTTATGACGACGTGTTCGAACTGGAGGATCTGTTTGAGGGAGATGACACTTTCGGCGACCTCGAATTCTTTGATCTTCTGGACCATGCGGGATTGAGCGTCAGCGGCAGAAAGATACTGATACTGCATTTTCTGTACGGATATACGCTCGCGCAATGTGCGAAGATCGTGCGTATGGCTGAATCGAGCGCCAAAGCCGAGTATTATAAATCGCTTGATAAAATCAGAAAAACGGTGGATAAAAAATGAAAAACATAAACTATGAAGAAACCGAGGCTTTAGTCTCCAAAAAGCTGAAAAAGCTTGAGACAGATATTAAATACGAACTGCCCGAAGAGTATCACGAAACCAAAAAAGAGCGCAAGGCGGGAAAGGTGATATACGCCGTGCTGTCCGCCGCGGCGCTTTTCGGTGTTACTTTCGGCATATGGTACGCCGCGCAGTACGCAAAAAACTACACACCGCCCGGACCGAAACCGGCGTCAGCGTACACGGTGACTAATTTTCCGTATTACGAGCCTGAGCTTACAGATGCGGAACGCGATGATATCGAAAAGTTACTGAATTCCATAGGCGACGAAATGATGCAAAGCGATCACTATACAGCCGAATCGTACGAAAAAACTCACAAAACCGAAATTAAAACTTTGATCGAATACGATACAAAAATATTACGCTCCATGGGGCAGATTTACAACGCAAAAACACCCTCCAACAATGAAAGATCGAGAATGCTCGGAATTGTCTATTCAGATATCTGTAAGCAGATAATAAAAAATCACGGCGAAGAATCAGCCCTGCGCGCATACGTATACGGCAAATATGATAAAGACCGCGATATATACAACAGCTATCCCGGCATATCGTCGTTTGAGGATATGTATGCGCAGCTGACCGTATACGAACTTTCAAATATGATCGACGACTGGATATACGATACAGGAATGAAGTATGAATCGGAGATCGCGGAAACGGAACTTAAAAACAAAACAAACGAACGTCACACGCAGTTCCGATGGGATTATCTCGTCAAAACCGACGAAAACGAAACGGTACTCGTAACATTTTATCCGCGCCAGATCTACGGAGAAAAATACCCCATCTGCCTTATGTTCACCGACGCATACAGCGGAACGAAAAAAAGCGGCGAAGATCTTTCTCTGCCGCTTTCATGGTCGGACATTTTAGGTATCGAGACAGAAGAACCGATCGATTTTTCCGCATTTGATTATGATTCCGTCGACAGGATAGTTCTTACCGCGTATAAATCGGGCGTCACCGTCGAATATGACAAAAGCAGCAAGTGGTTCGGGCAGATAATCGAAGGGACGAAAGAGATACGCGTGCGTCAGCGAACCGACGACCTGACTGTCGACGCCGACAGCGCTGTGTTCGCGGTTATTTTATACAGCGGCGATACGGTCGCAGTCGATTACGGTATAGGTTACGTAAACAACGTTCTGATTGACGAACCGGGGCCATACATGGAAGGCGTACAGTATCATATCTACGAGATCGATTACTTCGGCGCAAAACCCGCTATCTTCCTGACTGTTACTTCCGCGATCTTGGATTCACGCAAGGTCAATAACGAATAAGGCTTTACCGTAATTATTAAGAACTGTTATTCACGCAATTTACCGATATTTTATTAAAGCCGTTGCAAAACGGCTTTTTTCGTGTTATAATAAAATAAATTTAGTTTTTTCATTTAACAATGTAACTTTTCGCACCGTGTCAAAGGTTATATATTTGAAAATGCAGGGAAAGGAGGTACGGTATGACCGAGATCGAATTTACCGAGCGCATAGAAGAGACCAGAAAAAAGCTGTATCTTATCGCGCTTTCGATCACGAAAAACAAAGAAGACGCCGAAGACGCGTTATCCAACGCTGTGCTGAGAGCTTTGAAGAAGTACAAACGCTTCGGGCAGCTCGACAATTTTGACGGCTACATGGTCACGCTTACGGCAAATGAAGCGAAGCGCATAAGATCAGGCCGGCGTTATTACGATAACGTCTACGAGCTGTCCGACGCTTTTTACTACGATCACGCGACCGACATTGAATTCTTCGACATGATCGAACGGTCAGGCATAAACGTTAAGAGCCGCAAAATACTCGTACTCCGCTTTCTGTACGGCTATACGCTGCCCGATATCGCGAAGATACTGCAGATCTCCGAATCGGGCGCGAAAGCCGAGTATTACCGGGCATTACAGAAAATCAAAGAAACGGTGGAAAAGATATGAAAAAAACAGTTATAACAGATACAGACGAGCTCGAGATCGGAAAGCGCTTCAGATCGCTTGAATCTGCGCTTTCATACGAGCTGCCCGAAGAACATCATAAGACGTCAAAAGAACGCCCGATAGGCAAGGTGATATACGCCGTTGTGTCGGCGGCGGCGCTTTTCGCCGTCATATTCGGCATATGGTACGCCGCAGAGTACGCGAAAAACTACAAGCCGGCCGGAGTAAAACCCGCTTCGGCTTACGCCGTGACGAATTTTCCGTACGACGAACCCGCCGTCAGCGAGCAAGAGCTGGCGGAGATGACCGCGCTTTTGGAAAGCATCGCCGACGAAATAATCGAAAGCGGGCAGTACACGGCGAAGCGGTATGAAGAAAGCCGCGCGGATAAGATAGACGCCGCCGTATCGTACGGAGCGAAAATATTCCGCCCGATAATAAAAGTCCTCGACACAAAAGTGCCGAACCATAAAAACAGCGAACCGACCGTAACCGACCTCGTTTTCACTGATATCTGCAAGCGGATAATCAAAGAAAACGGCGAAGAAGACGACCTGTACGATCATTTTTACGCTCTGTATATAAAAACCTCCGACGTTTACGGCAGACCCGAAAACGCGTACGAGATCCTTCTGGGCGTGGACGGTCTCGTTGACGTGATCTACGAATGGAAACAAGATCTCGCTTCGGTGTATAAAGAATCCATTGAGAAGACCGAGCTGAAAAACGCGCAGAAAGGGGATCTGACGGAGTACCGCTGGAGCTTTCTCGTTCTGAATGAAAGCAAGACCGACACCGTCACATTTTACCCGAGACAGATATTCGGCGAGAAATATCCCGTCTGCCTCATGCTATACGACGCGTATTACGGTATAGACAAAACGACCGAAAACCTGTCTCTGCCGTCCGACTGGGACGACGTTGAAATACCCGAGACCGATCCGGTAAAGCTCGCGCTGCTTGAGATCTATAACATCGCCGAAAGATATACTGACGGCGAGGGACAGAAACACGCACTGCTCGCGTGCAAGGCGCAGTCGGAGGCTTTGGTCGCCGAACACGGCGCGGATCTGTTCAAGCCGATCATAGAGCTGCAGAAGAAGATACAGGATGAACGCGGTTATAAGTATCTGTACGAACTCGATCCCGAACACTATACCGACAACGGCGACGCCGCGATTGCCGAGATCTGTCGCAAGCTGTTTGACCAAAACGGTGAAACGGACGTACAGACTCTGTACGACAGATCGTTTCCCCGTACATCCGATACGGAAGAATATTCCAAAACGTCTGTCGACGGCCTGTTCTTTATGATCGCAGCAGCGCGTGCCGAAAACGAGTCCGCGTTTGACAAATCGCATCCGTTCTGCGCCGCGTTTTATCGGGCGTACCGCGGCGTGTGGTATTCGTCTCCTGCATGTGAAGATCTCAAAGCCGTGATATCGGAGCTGAAGATCGACAAGGTGCGCGAAACGATGCTGCTCGTTCGTACGTGTTATATGACCGAGTCCGAAATAAACGCGTTCGCGTCAAAAGTCAGAACATCGTGGGCAGGCGGCGAAGGGTTTTCGGAACTGTATCTCAAAGCGCTCGAAGGTCTGCATTATTCAAAGACGTTAATGATCATAAAAGCGTGCGGCGAATACTACGTAGACTTTATCGATAACTATAAAACAGTCGTCAAAGCGGCGAATAAGCTTAGTTTTGAAGAACTTTGCAAAGTGACCGAAAGCAGTGAGAGCATAAGAGCGTTTCTCGATAACGACCTGCATTTCAACACGTACAAAAACTATCTTTGGGGCAAGTTTGAAGAAATGTGCCGTGAAAAGCCGGGACTCGGTATGAGAAGAGAGACCGTCGTACGTCTTATGAACAGCATAAGCGACGAGATGCAGAACGACCTTATGAACGAGCTGTTCGCTTTAAGCGATTTCGACGCGTCGGTCGACGCCCTTATAGAAAAATATAAGGTTTACGCAAAAAGCGATTCTGAGTTTTACAAAACGGAAATAGATAGCATACGGATAATGAAGCGTGTAAACGGCGTTTTTGCCGGGTACGCCGACGTCGCCGTCGGCTCGGAGCTTGCGGAAAAACTCCTCTCTGCAGTATACGCTCTTCGCATAGGCGAACCCGACGGGCAGACCGGATGGCCGGAGGGTACCGCGTACGAAGTGGGATTTGAAGGCGTTACTTCCGTCACGATCGCCGGAGACGGAACGCTGCTCAACTACGATCTGATCCGGTTTGAAACCCGGAACGAAAGCGCCGGCACACTGATAGAATTGCTCTCATCTTTAAGCTACAAAACGAACGGTGAACCTGACGTGACGCCTGCCGAAACCGATCCCGTAAAGTCCCTGCTCATGCAGATAATCAAAACCGCGGAAGGATACGGCGTCGGCGATCAGAACTCGGTTTTGTTTGAATGTTCGGCAAAGATAGACGAAGCCGTCGGATACGGCGCGGACATATTCAAGCCGATCATAGAACTGCAGAAAAGCCGTCAGGAAAAACGCGGATACAAATATCTGTACGAGATCGACGGGCATAAATACAGTTCAAGTATACTTCTCGACAACGGCGACGCCGCGCTTGCCGAGATCTGCCGAAGGATATTTGAGCATAACGGCGAAGCGGGATTTTACGTAAATTTCACGGTCAGACTCGACAGGATATTTGATATAAAAAGAGAGTATACCGAGGCTTCGGTTGACGGTCTCTACGGGACTGTCGCCATGTGCATACTCACTTACAGCGAAGGTGCGGAGGCGTTCGACGCGGCGTTCCCGATCTGCAAAGCGTTTTATGAAGCGTACAGACAGGTGTGGTTTTCGTCCGACGGCTGCGTTAAAGTGATCGACGCGATGAACACGATCGGTCTTGACCCCATCTCGCAATATACTCAGCTCAATTATACTCTTTATATGACCGAGACGGAGAAAGAAGCGTTTGCCGAAAAGATACTTTCTGCAAACGGCGACACGGAGCTTGTGAAGAAATCGTTCAGCAGCATGTATTATGAACTGAGTTATTTTAAAAACCTGAGAAACTTAATAAACGCCTCCGCATCCGATCTCGACTTTTCAACGCTTGATCTTGACGGCGTGGATTCGATATGGTTTACGCCCGAAAGCCCGACGGCAAGATATAAGGGCAAATCATTTACAAAAGACGGCAAAGACTCTCAGGTGTTCAACGAGCTGCTTCAAAGCACGGCGGCGCTTCAACTGTCTCCCTTGTCAGAAATACCCGAAAGGGCGTATGCAGACGTTACGACGTACCGCATAACGCTTTACCGCGGTGAAGAAACGGTCCTTATTTACAGAGCAGATACCGAAGCGAACCTCTTCTTCATTTACAGCTATATAAACGGAAGCGGCAGCGAATCGGTTTATACGGCAAACCCCGGCAACCTGCCGCCGCTGACACAGGCGATCGAAGACGCGCAAAAATCTTACGCGGAATAAATAAAAATGATTAAGGATGAATTATGATGCGCTTTGCGCATTGATAAACTCAATTCTCCATTCTCAACTCTTAATTTCGCACCGCAAAAAAAGGACCCCGGGTGAGAAACTGCATAAAGAAGAAACAAACCCACTGTGACATCTTTCTGCGAAAGAAAGTGTCATAGCGGGTTGTTATCTTTTAATTGAAAGAAATAAGGGCTAAATTGCTCGCATTCGCTCGCAGCTAAATTGAAGTCATACGACTTCAGCTAAATTGAAAATCAGAGATTTTCAGCTAAATTAAATTCGCCGTATAGATTGCGGAGCAAATTTAGCTCGGCGGAGCCGAAGTTAGCTGAGCAAAGCTCAATTCAGCTCGCCGTGAACGGCGAATTCAGCTGTATTATTCTTCCGGCTCGAACATGTCTTTCGACAGGCCGCAGATCGGGCAGACCCAGTCTTCGGGGATGTCTTCAAACGCGGTGCCGGGGGCTATGCCGGAATCGGGGTCGCCGACTTCGGGATCGTAAACGTAACCGCACGGGCAGACGTATTTTTTCATAATATCACCTTATTTGTTGAAGTATCTCTTGAGAAGTCCTTCAAAAGCTTTGCCGTGGCGGGCTTCGTCGCGCGCCATTTCGTGAACGGTGTCGTGTATGGCGTCGAGGTTGAGCTGTTTCGCTTTCTTTGCGAGTTCGAATTTGCCCTGCGTCGCGCCGAATTCGGCTTCAACTCTTACGGCAAGGTTCTTTTCGGTCGAATCGGTGAGCTTTTCGCCGAGCAGTTCCGCGAATTTGGCGGCGTGTTCGGCTTCTTCGAAAGCGGCGGTCTTCCAGTATTCGGCGATCTCGGGATAACCCTCTCTCGCGGCGACTCTGCTCATGGCGAGATACATACCGACCTCGGTGCATTCGCCCATGAAATTGGAACGGAGGCCTTCTTTGATATCTTCGGGAGCGTCTGCGGCTATGCCGAGGATATGTTCGGCGGCCCAGACCTTTTCGGTCGTCTCTTCAAGTTCTACGAACTTTTCGCCGGGGGCTCTGCAGAGCGGGCATCTTTCGGGGCGGGTATCGCTTTCGACTATCTCGCCGCAGATCGTGCATTTCCATTTTTTCATAACAAATCTCCTTAAATTTATTTTAGTCTCTGTTTGAAAAGATATCACAAACAAAGACGTTATTCAAGTTTTATTTATTAAATTTATCTTACGTAGCTGTCAAGATTTCGCTCGCTGCAGACGATTATGACGTAATCGGCTTTGATTTCGGCCAGCTTTGCCATATCGGTACCGGTATCCCACATCGGCTGACAGTATAGAGTGTTGAAATGTTCGCAAAGCATCGGGAAAAGGTTTGCGCTGTACGAATCTCGCACGACGAGCGCGTTCGGGTACGCGGCGTTGCCGGTGACCGAGGTGAACGCGGCGGCATAAACGCTTCTGTCTATCGTATCGGGTTTTTCGGGCGCGCCGACCGCCTTGTATTTGACCGACGGCGACAGGAATTCCACGTTTTCGGTAAAGCCGGACAGCCCTGCAAACGACGACAGGTCGCCCGCCTGCACCGCCTTTTCAGTCACGGTGAACATATTGAGCGGAAAAGGCGAGACCGCTTCAAAATCCTCGCTTACCGCCGATATTACGGCGCGGTAGCCGAAATACGCGCCGAGCTCGGTCCAGTGCGTATCGGTCTGATAAAAGAGTTTGCCTATATCGGTATTCTCCCTCATCCGGCCGCGCAGATCGGCAAAGACGAGCCCTTCGACGCCGGCGAGCGCCTCCGCCGCCTGATCGAGCCGCGTACGCTCCGCACGCTTTTCTTTGTATTTATCGGAGACCGCCTCGGGATAGACGCTCAGCGGATCGGGCGCGACGAGGAATATGACCTTCGTCGCCTTGCCGGTCGCCGCTCTGATATCCGCTATATAGGATTCAAAGCCGGTCTTTATATACGAAAGTCTTCTTTCGCTGTACAGATTGCCTCCGGTATAGTCGCGCAGGGTCGGAGTGTAGTAGAGCATCGAGGTCCTGCCCACGTCCGCTTCGCTCGACGCGCCCGACACGGTCCTCACCGCGGCGATGACCGGCAGAGATACCGTCTTGCCGTTCGTTTTCGCCGTGATCTTCACGTTTTTTTCCTTATACCCCGCCGGGACTTCGGCAAAAAATCTGCCGTACGCGCTTCTGACGGTATAAGTCTCCGTTCCGTCTTCTATCGTTACCGTGCAGTTTTTCTCACATTCGCCGGCTATCAGCGCGGTGTGCGGCGTAAGCGCCACGACGGATATATTCTCCGGTACGTCGGTCCTCTCGGGCTCTTCTTCCTCCCCGAGCTTCGCTTTATACGTCTTCGCATCGTATTCTTCAAGCAGTGCGTTCAGCCGGTCTTCGCGTATGAGACACACGACCGCGGAAGCCGCAACGGCTTCAGCCGCTTTTTTGGAATACGACAGGTCGTCTTTGAAGCACACCGACGAAAACGATGCGGCGAACATGGGCCGAAACAGCTGCAGCTCATATTTGTCGTACGACTCGACGAGCACGCACGACGAACCGAGAAAGTCGTTGTATTCGTCTTTTAACGCGCTGATGTTCAACCCCGACTGCGTTTTCATGGTATACATCGATTCAAACGCCGAAATATCGTAGTACACGTTTTTGTTCTTTATGACTCTCTCGAGTCTTACCTTCTGCGCAAGGTTCCTGCCGTCGGAAACGCCGGTGACGACCTCTCCCGGATCGAGCCGGTTCATCCTTCTGCCGAGCTGTTCCGGCAGTTTCGATACGATATACTCAAACGCCGAGAACGCCCCGTATTCGTTTAACGCGTTATCCGTGTTGTGAAACGGGTCGTATACGGCGCCGGCCAGGACCTCGCCGAGCATGAAATAGTCGTAAAATCCGTTTTCTTTTAAATACGCGCCGAGTTTTTCCGCCCGCGAGACCGAATCCGGATCACCGAACGGCAGCGCGTCTTTCAGCACGCTCTGACTGTTCGGCACGACGAAAACTAGGTATTCCGCTCCGTCGAGCGCGTGCGCTTCTTTGCGCGACAGAAGCTGTTCGAGTATTGCTTTTTTCTCCTCGGCGGAAAAATCGAGCCTACCCTCCGCGTCGGCTACGTAGTCGAACGGCTCCTTATCTGTCGGGAACAGTCTGTCGCCGTCGCCGGCGACGCCGTTAAAAGACACCCTGCCCGTAAATTTATACTTTATCTTTGCGAATATCTCGGACAGCTTATAGTCGGAAAGCTCCGATTCGGCGCGTAAAAACGCCTGCACGCCCGATATCTCGCCCTCATATTCGGACGAGATCACTGCGACGGCGGTAAAATGGAACGCCAAAAGCGCCGCGGCGAGCGCCGCGAGAACGATTACCGTTATTTTTACCGCCGGTTTTTTCATGGCTTTTCCTTTCGTCCGTTTACCGCGGCGGGAAGCCCCTGCATATTCCCGCGCCGCGAGCCGCTTAATTCAGTCCCACGAGATTTCTCTCGACGAATTCGTAAATGATATAGTCGGGTTTTATTTCTTCGTAAAGCTCGAGCTCCTCCGAATACTCCCACATCGTACTGAAACGGCTGTAAGAGAATTTTTCGGCTAAAAACGACATAAGATTCGTCGAAAAGCTGTCGCGGTACATTATCATCGTCGGCAGGCCTTCTTTATCGATCCGGAATTCGTGCATGTCTGAAAACCATGCGTTTGCGAAGTTCATCGAGTGGTCTTTGACTATACCGCTCTGCAAACCTTTCTTTGCTCTGACGTAAACGCCGTGTTCTTTTACCGAATTGAGGTCTATACCGAGAAAGTTGACCATATCGCCGCCGTCGGCGTCGAGCGTATAGACGTCGAACGCGTCGAGCGGGTCGGGCGCGGCAGCCGGAAACCTCTTCGAGATATGATTCATTATCTGCGCGTATGCGTAATACGCCCCGAGCTCGTTCCAATGCGTGTCGGTCTTGTTGTAGAGACGGTACGGCGCCGTCTTTTTTGCTTGCAGCAGCGGCGTCTTGAGATCTATGAATCGGACGTAATCCGTATCGGAAAACGCTGCAAGCAGCTGATCGAGCTTCGACTCTTCGCTGACTCTTTCGTTTAAAAGATATCCGGGCGCCGTTTCGGGATATACCGTAAGGTGGTTCGGCGCGACGACGTATATGATCTCCGTATCAGGCGATACGGCGTGTATCCGCTCGGCTTTGGCTTTCATATAGCCGAGGTAGCCGTCGACCGTATCCTGACTCATTCTGTTCGTGCCGAGATAATCGGGCAGTGTTTCGGCGTAGTGCAGATGCCCGTCGAGCCCGACGACGACCTGTTTGTAACCGCTGCCGTCGTATACCGCCGTGACGGTGACCGCGCCGCTTTCGGCTTTGCCGTCGCCTTCGGCGCATACCGTAAGCTCCGTGCGTAAGTCGCTGACCGTCACTTCAATGCAGAAATCTCCGTCTTCGGAGTATGCGGAGCAGACTCCGTCGCCGCCGTAGACCGTGACGGTACAGTTTTTCTCGCAGCTGCCGAAGATCACGTATTTGTCCGCGTCTGAAAACGCGGAGGCTTTTATGACCGGCTCAGCCGTCTTCTCTTTGTCGCCGCCCGCGCTCTTCTGCTGCGCGGGCAGTCTGTAAAGCTCGCTTTCATAAATAAGGAAGACCGCCGCGTCCGGTTTCGCCGCCCGTATCACGGCTTCGTCGGCTTCGGTGCGCGTCGTGTAAACGCAGAGCGAGCAGGCTGACGAAAAGAATTTACGGCTCGCCTCTGCCGCGCCGGTATCGAGAACGAGAAGAGACGGATATCCGTGACCGCCGGTACGCGACGCCTCGGGCAGTCTCGTCGCAGACGTGCTGTCAAAGCCGAACTCCGCATCCTCGTAAGATATCTGCTTTTCTTCAAACGTGTACGTCTTGTTGCTGACCGTTATACCCGTTTCGTTGCGGTATTCGCGCGTGAGCGGGTAACTGTTGTCTTCCGAATACGCGACTTCGTAATCGCCGAGCTCCGCTTTTTTCATATCAAGCGAAAATACGGCGTTCAGCTTATCGCATACGGCGTTATAAAGATAAAAACCTCCTACGTCGTTCAGACGGTCGGCGCAGGTGTGAAAAAGCAGATTTTCATCTTTTAATTTTGAAAATTCCGCGGTAAGATCGAGGCTGATAAGACCTTTTGCGCCGACAGCCCGTACGAGCGACGAGAACTTGCCCGTTTCGGCTTTTTTGCTTTTTACATTATCCGGCAGTTTGTTTTCATATACCGACATTTTCGACGGTATGAATACGAAAAGGCATTCGCAGTTTTCAAGTTTCAGCCTATCCGCCGCGTTCGACATGGCCTCGACGGTATTTTCAAGCGCGGTCTGCGTATAAAAAGTCTTACCGGTAAAGTCGCCGTATTCGTCGGTCTTGTCGCTTTTCGCGCGGAACAGAAAACCCTCCGAACCGACTATTATTTCGGATACGCCGTCGTAGTCTGCCGGCGTTTTGCCGCTGTTTTTCGTATATACCGGCGCCGCCGCGGCGAGCACGGCGAAGACGAACGCGCAGAAAAGGCATACCGCCGCCGTTATCTTATATCTTAAGTCCATTGCTGTCTCCGTTATCGTATTGATAACATTATACCATATTTTTTTCAATTTTCAATAAGTGAAAGCAAAATCATTTTGTTTTATGTACGGATTTTATAAAAAATCGGCCGCCGCTCTTTTGATTTTTCCAAAAACTTCACAAACGGTATTGAAATTTTCATAAATATATGTTAGAATATCGACAGATAAAAACATCTTGAATAAAAAGGAGAAAACCCATGAACGAAAGATACGAATCCGCAAAACAGATCTACGCAAAACTCGGTATCGATACCGAAGCCGTGATCGAAAAACTGAAAACGATACCCGTCGCGCTTCACTGCTGGCAGGGCGACGACGTAACCGGCTTCGACCATGACGGCCCGCTGACCGGCGGCATCCAGACGACCGGCAACTACCCCGGCAAGGCGAGAACGCCCGAAGAGCTTATGGCCGATATCGACAAGGTGATATCCCTTTGCCCCGGCAAACTTAAACTGAACCTTCACGCCTGCTACGCGATATTTGAACCGGGTCAGTTCGTCGACCGCGACAAAATAGAACCGAAACATTTTGAAAAATGGGTAAAATTCGCGAAAGAAAGAGGCATGGGCATAGACTTCAACCCGACTTTCTTCTCTCACCCGAAGGTAAAAGACGGTCTTTCGCTCACCTCCCCCGATGAAGAAACGAGAAAATTCTGGGTAGAGCACGGCAAAGCCTGCATCCGCATATCCGAATATTTCGCGCGTGAAACGGGCGTCCCCTGCGTTATGAACATCTGGATCGGCGACGGCTTCAAGGACGTTCCCGCCGACAGGATCGGTCCGAGACTCAGATATAAACAGTCGATCGAAGAGATCATTGCCGAGCCGCACGATCCGAAGCTCGTAAAACCGTGCGTAGAATCGAAGGTTTTCGGTATAGGCGTCGAATCGTACACCGCCGGCTCCGCCGAATTCACACTGACGTTCGCCGCAACGCATGAAGGCGTTCTGCCGCTGATGGACAACGGTCACTATCATCCGACCGAGGTCGTCTCCGACAAGATACCGGCTCTGCTCGTATACTTCCCCGAGATAGCTCT
>JAEEJH010000169.1 GCA_016281775.1 Clostridiales bacterium
CGATCGGTATGGGCAAATGAGAGGGCGCGAATCGGATATCCCGGTAACGCTCGACCTTCAGGACGAGAGAGCGAGCGCGTTCGGCCGCAGTATCGTATTCATGCGCCAGGCGTATCCGAACGCCGCGCTTATGACGTACGACGACGAGGTACACAGAGGCGCGGAGCAGCTGCTTTTATGCAAGCTCGTTTTCGGAGCGGGCGATCCCGTAAAGATCCTTGACTATGAGTCATGCGATGAAAAAACGACCGCCGACAACGTAAGAGGCGGTCTTGTAAGCCGCGCGATCTGCTGTGACAATAACGTTACCGTCGGCATTTATCCTCTGATACTGCCGGAGGACAAGCGGACGCGCGGCGGCGCCGCCGTGGTTATAAAGAGCGAAAAGCCCGGCATTTTCGTCCGTTTCGGATGCGGAAACGTTGCTTTTATGCACTTCTCCCCGAACGAGAATATGAGAGGTGAGAAAATAGACTGTGAACGCGGCTCAGCCTCGATCGAGCGCGGCGCGGTAAAGATAACGCATCAGGATCGCCGCATTGTGACGTACGTAAAAGGCGGCTTTGATTTTGAGATAAAGCAGGGCGAAAACGGCGGCTCATACGCCGAAGGCTTCTGCCCGGGCAACGAAGCTTATCTGACGCTCGGCTTTTCCGTCGATCCGGACGACGCATACGCGCTCGCCTGCCTTGACGGCAGGGAGGAGATCGCGAAAGTAAAAGAATACTATGATAAGAAATTCAGCGATCTTTACGTACGAACGCCGGACGAAGATATAAACGGCGCGTTTGAAGCGGCGTATCTCAATCTCGAATACGCGTGGCTTTATCCGTACGGCTGGATCGAATCCATTCAGCACTGGCCGACGATGTGGCACATGGAGCAGACAGGCGCCGAGGAATGGGCGGAAAACGCATATCGCGCAAAGCGCACGCTGAAAACCCAGGCGGAGCATATATTCGAAAACGGCGCGATACCGGATATGTGTACGAATGATACGGGCAGGCGCGACTGGGGCGGAAACAACCAGTTCTTCTTCCGCGAGGTCATGCACTATCTGAAAATGACGAACGACCGTGAATTCGCGGAGTTTTTACTGCCGTATATGCGCCGTGTGATCGCGCAGACGTTTGAAGAATATGACGCAACTGGATCCGGCGTGCTCTGCTGGCATTCGCAGATCGGCAATCAGGAGGACTTCGAATCCACTCCCGGCAAGGGTGCGGCGCCCGGTACAGAGGGCGTGCGGATGCTTTACATAATGTCGGAGTTTCTGTCTTATCTCGGGCTTCACGATGAGGCGGAAAAATACGCTCGGTACGCGTCGTATGCAAAACAGAGACTCTTTGACAGCCTCTTCGACCGCGAGCTTGGCAGATTCATCTGGTTTGAGGATCAGCTCGGCGCAAAGCGGCTCGACACGACGTATCACGGGATATGCTATCCGGTCATATACGGATATACGGACAGCCTTGACGCCGCGTCCTCGCTCGACCATATGAAGCGCCGCATGAGCGGCCCGGAGGGGGAAGTCTACCAGTCGAACCATTTCGGCGATCACGGATACTGGGGCGTTCCCACGTGGGGAATGCAGGCCGGTTCCGATATGCAGCCGTTCGCAGCTGCGGCGTATTCGAAGGTCGGTATGGCTGACGACGCGATCAAACCGCTTCGATTCGTGGCGCGGCGCGTCTGCGGCGAATATCAGCGCGGCGCGTTTCCGGAGACTGCGAACGAAAAGCGTTTCGCGTATTTCTCGCCGTCCGCCGGTGTGTTCGCGCAGGAGCTTATCGAATCCGTTTTCGGTCTATACCGCGATATGATATCGGAGACTCTGACCGTTTCTCCGTGCTTTCCTCCGGAATGGGATCACGCTGCGCTCCGTCTTCCTTTCGTATCATATGAATACAAAAAGGACGGAAACAGGATAAACCTGAAAACAACGTCGGAAGACGGCTGTAAAAAAGTCCTCCTTATGAGGACCCCCGTTCTGAAAAGCGCCGCGGTATACTGTAACGGAGCTGCCGTAAAATGCGGAATCAGATACGAATGCGGCTTCTGCGAGCTGTACGCCGAATTAACGGAACAGCGGACGGCTGACGTGACCGTCGAGCTTTTCCCGCTTGATTTTTCCGTTGAATGCGACAAAAACGCCGCTTGCGGCGACGCGCTCGACATAAAGGTATCGGGATGCGAAATAACCGGCGCAGTCGACCGCGAGGGTATATTCTCCGACGCGGCGGAGTTCAGACTGAGGCGCGGCATACTCGATCCGTATAAGAAATACGGCGCGATAGGTCTTATCAACTTTTCAAGGCGCACGTTCGCGCTGAAGCTGAAGAGCAAAGACGCTGAATTTCTCTTTCCCGTGTCGTTGACCGTCACGCCCGCGTATGAAATAAGAGCGACGTACGACGGCGCGCTTCACGTGAATTTCCGTAATTTCTCAAAACAGCCGGTAAACGGCACGGCGCAGATATTCACCTGCGGCAAAACGGTCGTCTTTCCGCTTTGCTGTGAAGCGAACGGGACCGCGGAGACCGCAGTCGACTGTACGCTCGAAACGCTCCACGGCAAAAACCGCGCGCTTTTCGTCCTCGACGGACGCGGCGGTGAATTCGATCTGATATCGACCGAGCCTTACAGAGCGGAGCAGGCGGATATCGGCTCATGCGGCGCGGAGGAATACTCTATATGGCGTAAATACGGTATTTTCGGGCATCACGGCTGCGCCGTTATGGGTCCCGACGAATATCTTAAAAACGTACCGGATAAATTGATTGTCGGCGGCGCGGAATTCGCGCTTTCCGGCAAATTCATACCCGTATCGTCGGCCGGCGGCAGGATCGCGGACGTTAAGATAGACAAAGACGCGCGCAAGCTGTACGTGCTGATCTCGGCGTTTGCCGACGATCACGAGGTATTCTGCAGCGCCTTTTCGGCGACGGTATGGTGCAAAAAAGAAAAGACGCATCTGCCGCCCGTGTACGTATACCCGCTGACGGTCGCAGGCGCTCTTGATTTCGGCTTTTCAAACGCCGTGCTCGCCGGCTTCGGCACTTACAGCCCGGGAACGGAA
>JAEEJH010000170.1 GCA_016281775.1 Clostridiales bacterium
CGGATCGTCGGGGTTTTCGCACCAGGTCGTACAGTGCATATCGAGCATTTTGCGCCAGCCGTCGAGGACCTTGTCGACTCTGTCGTAACAGCCCGATTTTTCGAGGGCGCGGAACATATAGTGATTCATCGAAAACGTACAGCGCGGCACGTCCGCGTTAAGCGTCCGCTCCATCAGTTCGTGCGCCTCTTTTCCTTCAAAAGCGCCGGAGAGCACCGCCCAGAGCGTCGTATGCTCGGAATACTCGGCTCTTTCCGGCGTGTTTCTGAACAGACCTTTTTCTTCGTCGTAGCAGTATCTCACCGTCAGCTCGTTTATTTTGTCGGCGCGTTTCAGATAATCCGACGCGGCGCCGGGCTTACCGCAGGTCTCGCATATTACGGCAGCGGCTTTGAGCGCGGCGGCGTACATGAGATTCGATACCGTGAGCGGCTCTTCGTGCCCGCCCAAAGGCGTGCCGCCGGGCCAGCCTGGCACCCAGTCAACGTAAGGCCAGTAAGGCGTGGTGCCGAACAGACCTCTTTCGTCTTCATAGGAGCGGAAGCCTTCGAGAACCTTGTCGACGTTGCCTGTCAGACTTCTTACGAATTTCAGATCGCCCGTATAGATCATATAATCGCGGAGCATGAATATGAAAAACAGCGAGAAGTCGGGTATTATCTGTATGCGTTCGGACGGGTAATTCGCCTGTATCATACCGTCCGGGATCTGTGAATGGGCAAGATCGGTAAGGCATTTTTTCTGCATTCGCGTATCGGTTATGAATCTGTACGTGAACATCGCCTCGAGCGCCGAGTCCATATCGTACTGCTGCTGCTCGTAATACGGGCAGTCTACGTATATCTCGTGCATACAGCATCTTACCGTGTTTATGCTGACGTCCCACATCTTATTGAGCACGGGATCGGAGCATTCGAATTTCGCGATACCGTACATCGGATAAAAGTATTCGGAAAACTCAGCCGAAACGACTGCGAACGGTTTATCGGATTCGAGCTTTACGAAACGGAAGGCTCTGTACCAGAACGGTTCGAAAACGGTGTTCCCCTCTCCGCATTCGACCTCGTCGTAAACTCCGTCGATAATACCGTCCGGCTCGTCGCGCATGTATTTATACGTGCCGCCGTTTTCTCTTACCGTCCTCTTGCATTCGGCGTACGTGATCTTTATTTTCGTGCCGGGAGCGGCTTTGAATACGTATTTTACCTTTGACGTCGTATATTTGCCGGAATCGAGCTCGACGAAGCCGTCCTTCTGACAAATCGAAAACGGCTTCGGCGCGTAGGTCTGCATCTGAGGTATCGGGCGCTTCTGCAGTATATACGGCTCATTCAGGCCGCATCCGTCGTAGCAGTCGCGGTCGAGCTTCGCCTCGTACCACGGTATCGCTTTGATTTTCGTATACTTCTTTTCAGCCGATACGATCTCGAATTCGGGTATCGAGGTATGAACGTGACGTCCCTGTATGAACGAGACGGAATCGTCGCGTAAGCATTCCCAGCTTTCATCAGCGCGAAAATCGCGGACCTCGCCGTCCACGGTGTATGATGCGCGGCAGAACAGCGCCGCTCTGTCTTTTTTGAACATCGAGATAAACGCGTTTTTGTGTGAAAACATCACCTTGACCGTGATATCGTTTTCGCCCTCGTGCAGTTTATCCGAGCAGTCGACGGTTTCGTAATATCTCTGATACCACGAACCGGCGCACGGTCCCTCGCAGCAAAGTATGCCGTTGACGTAAAGCTGATACCGCGTGTCGGCGCAGACATCCATAAAGAGCGAGTTTTCTTTGCCCGCTCCGATCTTCTTTTTGAAATAATAGAAATACGTTCTCTCCGGGCGGTCGTCCGCTCTGATCCATGATCCGTTCATAATACCCTCCGTGATCTTTTATTGATATAAGTTTATCATAACGGATCGAATATGTCAATATCGCCGGCGCAAAAAGATCTTCACGCAAACGTTTTTACCGTTACGCGGCGACCGGTCGGCGCGTTTATTTATCTCAAAAGACTTGACACGGATAAAGCGTTATGGTAGAATATACGTATCTTTAAAAGAGGTGTTTATATGAAACAGGCGAAAGCGATATTTCTGAAAGGCAAACGCGAAGAACCGAACACGTTCGCCGTATTCTCTTCTTCTTTTGAAATATGCGAAAACTCCGCCGTCATGATCAGAATAACGGCGTGCTCGTATTACAGGTTTTACATAAACGGAACGCTTGCCGCACACGGTCCGGCGAGGACCGGCAAAGGTCACGCGAGAGTCGACGAGTTCGACATTTCACGCCTTACCTTACCAGGCAAAAACGGTATCGCGGTACAGGTGGCAAGCTATGCCGGCGCGTTTCTCACGGTAAACGAAGACACGTGCGAACCGGGTTTCCTTTTCGCCGAAATAACGGAAAACGGCAGCGTCGTCTGCGCGACGGACGATCGCTGGATCGGCAGACTCGACACGCGGCGGCAGAGGTACGCGCGCCGTCACACGCACTGCCGCGAGGTGACGGAGATCTGGGATATCAAAGCCGGATCCGGCTTTGACAGTCTGCCGGAATGCGGCGTCGAAGAAGTTCCCTGCCCCGTTCTGATACCGCGCGGCGTGCCTTACGCCGACTGCAGATACGTCTGCCCGACCGGCGCGGTCGACTGCGGAAAAATGCTTATTGACGAGACCAAAAAGATCAAGCCGACTTTTTTTGACAACTGGAACGAAGCGTACGCGCAGGGCGCCGATATCGGTGCGGAAGACGCGAAGCTTTACCGCGCGCCGTCGTCCGGGATATTCCCGAAAGGCGGATCCGTCGTTTTTGATAACGGCGACGAGATAAAATACGCCGTTTTCGATCTGAAAACGATGCAGACCGGTTTTATCGATCTCGATTTCGAAAGCGAGACCGGGGGCACCGTGGACGTCGCGTTTGCGGATCATCTCGAACCGTCGGGCGAAGTCAGTCCGCGTCCGGGCTATACGTCCGCGATACGCGTCAACTGCGGACCGGGGCGCATAACCTTCACCTCTTTCGAAGTCTACGCGATGCGTTATATAAAAGTCATTGTCAGATGCAAGGGAAAATGCACGCTCCGAAGCATAGGCGTTCTGACGTACACAACGCCGGACACGGGCGGCGGCACGTTTTTATGCAGCGACGAAAACGTCAACCGCATATACGAGGCGGCGAGGCGCACGCTTATAATGAACACGCTCGACGTGTTTATGGACTGTCCCGACCGCGAACGCTCCGGCTGGCTGTGCGATTCGCTCTGGACGGCAAGAGCCGCGAGGATGATGCTTGCGGACAGTTCCGTCGAGCGCGCAATGATAGAAAACTTCATTTTCCACCCGTCCGAAGAATGCTTCCACGCTTTCTTCCCCGCCTGTTATCCCGCATGCGGCGACTGGAAAAACGCCATCCTCACGACGTGGTCGTTCTGGCTCGTCATAGAGATAGGCGAATATTACGCGCGGACGGGCGACCGCGAACTTATCGACCGCTTCAAGCCGCGGCTCCTTGAGTTTTTCGACGGCGTTGAATCGCTATGCGGCGAGCACGGATTATACGAAACGAAAAGCGTCGTATTCATCGACTGGTCGACCTCCAACGACGCCGATCACGTCAGCCCGATATCGTCCGCGGCTAACGTACTTTACGCCTGCGCGCTCGAAACGATAGACCGCCTCTACGGCAGCGAAAAAGCGGCGGCTCGCGCAAAACAGATACGCGAAATACTGAAAAGCAAGGTAATCGACCGGGGCGGATACGATCCGAGATACATAATGCACGACAGTCTAGAGTACAAAGACGGATCGCTTCGCGGCAAACCGTATTACAGCGAGGCGGCGCAGTACACTATGCTTTGGGGCGGACTGTTTACGGAAGCCGAATGCGAAGGGCTGATCGACGCAGTTGTGAACGAGCTCGGTCCGTGCCCCGTCCGCAAACCGCCGACGCTCGATATCGGCACGGCGAATATGTTCATCGGGTTGTGCATAAGGCTCGATATGCTTTCCAAACTCGGAAAATACGAAACAATGTATAACGAGATCCGTTATCTGTGCGACGGAATGATAAAAGAAGGTCCGGGAACGCTTTGGGAGACCGTAGCGGGTTCGAGCCGCTGCCACGGCTTTATGTCTCATATCGGCGTGCTTCTTACAAGAGATATCCTCGGCTTGCATACGCCCGAAACGTACCCGAAAAAAGCGGTGACGATAGCGCCGCACACGCTCGGTCTGCGTTTCGCTCAAGGCTCAGTTATGACGGAAGACGGCGTGATCTCGGTGTACTGGAAATACGACGGCAAGCGGTTCGAGCTGAACGTCACCGCTCCCGAAGAATATGAAATAACGCTCTGCCTGCCGAAAGAAGCAAAATGCTTTGATAAGACAGAACTGAACGGCAGACGAATAGAAAACGGAAAGGAGATCGGAACAATACGCGGACCGTTCACGGTATCCGCGTCCGACTGATCGTATGGACGGCAATAATATAAAGTACAACGCGCTGCTGAAAAGCGTATACGAGAAGGTATTGAAACCGGCGGGATTTCGCAAATACGGCGGCAATTTCAGAAGATTTTTTAAATCGCAGATATTCACGACCGGTCAGGTCGTGAGCTTCGTAAAAAAAGAAGTCGACGGAGCATTCACGTTTACCGTACTGCTCGGCAAAAAGAGCTCGTTCAACGGCGAGCCGACCGCTTCGTTCAAGACAAACGAATGTACGATCCCGGAGCGGACGTATCTTACCGAGTTATCGGGCGACGGATTCAAACGTTTCGTCATCGGCGGCGATACCGAACCGCTCGAAACCGAACTCTGCAGGCTGATAAAAGAGTACGCCCTGCCGTGGTTCGGACTGATCTGATCGAAGGTACATTATGAAACTGATAAGAAAACTGTGGTCACCGGAAGAAATAAAAGAATACTATCCCGTACCGAAAGAGTACGCGGAGCGCAAAGCCGCGGAAGACGACGGGATCAGGGCTGTTTTTGAAGGCAAAAGCAAAAAACTGTTGCTGATCATCGGTCCCTGCTCCGCCGATCGCGAAGACGCGGTCGTCGATTATATTTACCGCCTGCGCAAAGTGCAGGATAAAGTCGCCGACAAGATCCTCATCGTACCGCGGCTTTACACGAACAAACCGAGAACGACGGGCGAGGGATATATGGGAATGCTCCATCAGCCCGACCCGGAAGACCGCCCCGATATGCAGAAAGGGCTTATAGCGATACGTCTGCTCCACCTCAAGGTGATGGGCGAGACCGGCTTTTCGTGCGCTGACGAAATGCTGTACCCCGAGAATTACCGGTATCTGTCCGACGTGCTCTCATACGTTGCGGTCGGCGCACGCTCGGTCGAGAATCAGCAGCACCGCCTCGTTGCGAGCGGCGTTTCCGTACCGGTGGGTATGAAGAACCCGACGAGCGGCGACTACTCCGTTATGCTGAATTCGATAACCGCCTCTCAGCATCCGCATACGTTTATCTACGCCGGCTGGGAAGCCGAAACGGAAGGCAATCCGCTGTCTCACGCCATACTGCGCGGCTACGTCGACAAGCGCGGCAATTCACACCCGAATTATCACTACGAAGATCTTATGACTCTGTACGAACTTTATTCGGAACGCCACCTGAAAAACCCCGCAGTCCTGATCGATACGAACCATTCGAATTCCGGCAAGCGATTTGAAGAGCAGATACGCATATCTTTCGAGGTACTGCACAGTATGCGATACTCTTCCGTTCTTTCTTCATTCGTCAAAGGACTGATGGTCGAAAGCTATATCGAAGACGGCGCGCAGAAGATCGGAGAAAACGTATACGGCAGATCGATAACCGACCCCTGCCTCGGTTGGCCGAAAACGGAAAAGCTGATATACGAAATAGCCGATCAGCTCTGACGGGCGTACACGCATATATATTGAAAAGGCTGTCCGGCCTGTACAGACAGCCTTTTTTTGCCGCGCCCTAAAGAGAGTGTAACGACTTTGGGAGGGTTAAGAGGGGTTTGGGGAGTTGTAGGGTGGGCAGTCCCCAAAGGTGGCGCGGTACGCGTCACACAGATCGTCGGCTCCGCCGACACCTTAACCCGGCGCAAGCCGGATTTCACCGCAGAGCGATTTCACCCGACGAAGTCGGATTTCACACGGCGAAGCCGTATATCACTGCGACTCTGTCGCTTGCGGGGGAGCCCCCACCCACCCCCTAAATCCCCCGCACTCCCCCTCCTCCCCGTATTATCCATACGGGGGCGATGCGCCCCGGATAGAGCAACGCGGATCCGGGAGGGGTTAAGGGGGTTTGGGGGGTTGCGAACGAAGTGAGCGCAGGGGTGGGAATCCCCAAGGGCGGCGAAGCCGCAAAGAAAGTCGCAAAGCGACACCTTGACCCGACGCAAGCCGGATTTCACACGGCGGCCGTATTTCACTGCGACCCCACCACTTGCGGGGGAGCCCCCACCCACCCCCTAAATCCCCCGCACTCCCCCTCCTCCCCGTATTATCCATACGGGGGGCGATGCGCCCCGGATAGAGCAACGCGGATCCGGGAGGGGTTAAGGGGGTTTGGGGGTTGCGAACGAAGTGAGCGCAGGGGTGGACCGGGGTTCCCCGAAAACGAGCTTGTCGAGTTTTTGGGGGTTCACGGTGGGCGACCCCCAAGGGCGGCGAAGCCGCAAAGAAAGTCGCAAAGCGACACCTTAACCCGGTATAAGCCGGATTTCATCGCAGAGCGATTTCATCCGACGAAGTCGGATCTCACACGGCAACGCCGTATATCACCGCGACACGTCGCTTGCGGGGGTTCACGGCGGGCGACCCCCAAGTTACAAAAAAGTCTCTGCAGACGTCAACTTAATTTGCAATTATCTTAAATCTGGCACTGCGCCGCGAAAATCCGTGATAGAATACAGACAATGGCAAGCCGGTACGGGAAGAGCCCGGCCGCAGTGGGAGCCGCGTATGAGGGTGGGGCGAGCGGCATTTTTCGATCACTGATTCAATGACGGCGGCCGCGTTACTGAATTGTGAAATAAATGACCTAAGGGGCAATATGGAAAAAATAAAGAAAATACACAACATAAGCCTGTCGACCGACGCAAAATATTTCGCCGAGGAGATATCGATCCGTCAGCACGATTACGGCACGAACACGGTACGCGTGCAGATCACCGATCAGCCGGATCTGTCGGGGTATGAAAACAGAGTTTTTATCATATTCCGCAAAGGTTCGACCGTGACGGAAGAATACGCCTGCACGACGGATAAGAACACGGTATCGTTTGAAGTGCCGAACGCGGTGATATCCGACGCGGGTTACTGGTGCGCGGAGATAAGGTTTTACGGAGAAGACGGCACGATGCAGCGCGCGTCGTCCGCCATCTTCTCGTTCAACGTCATGCCCGACATCGAGCCGTTCGACGGGCAGATACCGCCCGAGCCGGTGCAGACGCTGTATGATCGCATAGCGGAATACTGCCGCGCAAAGCTCGACGAGATCGCCTCCACGCGATTCTCAATAGTCGACGGACATCTCACGGTCGTATTCTCCGGCGGCGAGCCGTACGATCTCGGACTCGTCAAAGGCAGAGACGCCGTGACCGAAACGGGCAGCGTCACGCTATATTCGGAGCTTTGGGATCAGTCGTATAACTCATACACGTTCACGCTTGCCGGTCTCGGTACCGACGGCTCGGCGTTCTTCAAGCCTGCGTCGCAGACCGACAAGACGCTGCTCGACGACGCGGACTGCTTCGTCACCGCCTCCGGTACAGCCGTGACAGTTATAGCCGCGAACCTGCCGGAAGACGATATAGCACTCGAATACGTGCTGATAGGAGGCTGATCATGTCGACGAAAGCATTCTTATTCTCAGGCGTGAGAAAGCCGCGCGGGCAGATCGAGATCAACGATAACGGCATAACGGACGTATCCGGTTACGCCGAAGCGTACGTGAACGTCGATACCGCGCCCGATCTTCAGAGTCAGACGGTTTCTCCCGAGACGGTCGACGTAACGGTGTATCCCGATCCCGGTTACGACGGCTTGTCCGACGTGACCGTAAACGCCGTGACGTCGGATATAGATCCGAACATATCCGAAGAAAACATAAAATACGGCGTGACGATACTCGGGGTCACGGGTACGCTTGAAGCGGGCGGCGATCTGCCGGATTACCTTGTGCAGGACGGCGATACGGTAAGCACGCTGTATTTCAACACCGAACTGTCGGACGCCTTTATCAAGCCGTTCCTCGCTTCTCTTTCGTACGGCAGCCCGGAGCCGTCGACCGGGGTCAGCTACTGTTATCTCGGTCCCGGCAATCTCTCTGCGGCTGATCTGACAGGCGCGGGTTATACCGGCGAATACGCGCTTGTATGGGCGGATATCAACGATCCGGCCGTCATATATTCGACTGTCGCTTCATCCGCCTACGGCGTGTTTACAGCCGGCTGGCAGATGACGAGCTTCTCGCCCGCTCATCCGTTCACCGCCGATCTCAGCTATGCGAACCGCTCGATACTGGCGGTCAAAGACTACGTGATCGCAAAGCAGAGCGTCGCCTTCGGCTCTCACGGAGGCTCGGGCGGCGGCAAGGCTCACACGTTTGCCGTGCCGGTCCTAAACGGCTCGTACACCTATAACGGCGCGGCGCAGACGCCGTCGTTTACCGGTTTCTATTCCGATTTCATGACGAGGACCGGCGATACGAGCGCGACGCACGCGGGCGGTTACTCGGTGACGTTTTCGCTTACCGATACCGCGAACTGCCAGTGGGGCGACGGCACCGTGACCGATAAAACGGTACAGTGGAGCATCTCGAAAGCGGCTCTGGCGACTCCGGTCTGCACTCCCTCCGCGTTTCAGTTCTCGCCGGCGGGCGTTACCGATTCGCTGACCGTCAGCTTCAGCGGCGACGGGGCGGTATCAGCCGTATCGGGCGATCCGTCTCTTCTGACGGTAAGCGTATCCGGCAGAGTCGTCACGGCGACGGCGCTCTCGTTCTCAGCGCCGGCATCCACGTACGTCACCTTAACGGTCGGCGAGGGGACTGACTATTACGCCTATCAGGGCGTGATAACGGTCAGCGCGCAGATCATGTCGGCGGCGACGAGCGTATTCAGGATCAGAACCGAAGCGGCAAACGTTTCCGTACCGCTCGCGATCAAGCAGTCGACTCAAACGGGTATGACGATCGACTGGGGCGACGGAAGCGCGCCCGAAACTCCGACCGGATCTTACAACCAGTCGACGGCGGGAGGCCTCAACTACAACGTCGTCAAGACGCACACCTACGCGGCGGCGGGTACGTACGACATATCGCTGACTCCGGATCAAAACGTCATATGGAGTCCCGGCAGACAGTACGGTTCGAACAATTATTACAACGTCTTCAACAAGGACTGGCAGTCGATACTTTCGGCAGGCACGGGTGAACCGGCAAACGTCAAGGCTGTCAGCTTTGAAGGCAATCTCGGGTTGAAGAACACCGGTATGTGCGCGTTCAAATCCACGAGTCTGACGTCTTTCAAGGTCGCAAGCGGCGTTTTCGACTTCATTACTTACTCTTCGTTTGAAAACTGCACTTCGCTCACGACGGTAGAGCTGCCGGTGGGCGTAGGGACTATGGAGAGCAAGACGTTCGCTTACTGCCCGAATCTGACCTCTTTCAGGATCAAGGCGCCGGTACCGCCCGTGATCTACAGCAACACATTCGAAGCGACCAACGCTTCGTGCGCGATATACGTGCCGGCTTCGTCGGTACAGGACTACAAGGATGCGCCTTACTGGGCGGCGAGATCGCCGTACATACGGGCGGAGAGCTGAAGGAGGCGGGCCGATGAACTGGAAAAACGTTATAGAAAGAGCGCTATGGACGTTTGCCGAAGGCTTCGTTCTTGCGCTGCCGATAACGCTGTCGGCTGATCTTGACGGCGCGGGGTGGAAAAGCGTGCTCTTCTCCGCCGCGCTCGCGGGGATCTCCGCGGTCAAAACGACCGCAATCGAGCTGATACAGCTGCATAACAGAAAGTACGGTGTGCGATATGTCGAGACTTCTCGGATTGAGTAAAGTTCCCGTTTTTGCCGAGCCCGGCGACGCTAAGATCACGGCGGAATTCGGAAAGAATATCAAAGATTATCCGACGGCGGGCAAGACCGGCGATCACAGCGGCATCGACATTGTGAGGTGTACCGACGGCAAAAACTCGAAAACGGCGTCGGTCTGTGCGATAGCCGACGGAGTCGTCGCCGCGCAGAGAAAGTGGGTCAAGGGCTTCAAAAGCGATTCCGCGACGGGCGGCAACTGCGTTTATATCAGACACGGCAACGGTATGACGAGTAAGTATCTGCATCTGAAATACGGCACCGTCCCCGACCGCATCGCCGACGGCGCCGCCGTCAAAAAGGGCGAGACGCTCGGGTATATGGGCGCGACTGGGCTCGCGTACGGAGATCATCTGCACTTTCAGATCGAAGACCGAAACGGAACGCCGGTCGATCCCGAACCGTATCTTACCGGCGAAAAGTCGTTTGACGATCATCACTCTTACGCTCTTATGCTCACGGCGAGATACGATAACAAAAGCGAAGCCGAAGAGGCGCTCGCACTGCTTCACAAAGCCGGTATTTCGGTCGCGCTTTGCGAGATATGATCAAAAAGGGTTGTTTAAAAGCCTGAATCACAATTCAGGCGGATAAACAGCCTTTTTGCATATATTCGGCGTTTTCCGCTGTTGACAGAGCTGCGGGTATATGATATAATATGATCATGAGGTATAGTGTAACTATACTTTTGCCGTCGTTTCAGGTTCTTTACTTCGTGTACGGAACGGTATATAATGTATACGGAAAAACAAATCACAGGAGGATGTTATGTCTATCGGCGCAATGATAAAACAGTTACGGCTTTCAAAGAAACTGACTCAGGAGGAGCTTGCGTCTCAGCTCGGGATCACGTCGAAGGCCGTTTCTCAATGGGAGTGCGGCAGGACCTCTCCCGACATTTCGCAGATACCCGCTTTATGCAGTTTCTTTCAGATATCGGCAGACGAACTGCTCAATATCGATCTGCAGAAATTCAAAGAAGAAAAACAGAGCATCATTCGCAGAACTCTCGAGCTGTTAAGAGTCGGACGTTTGAAAGAATGCTGGCAGTTATTGCAGGAGGGTATTGCGAAATATCCGAACGATTATTCCATCATGACGTGGATTTCGGTTTGCGGCGGCAGACTTTGCCGTTTACCGGATATCACAAACAAGGAAAAAGATTCGATAAGCCGCCGGTGCGCCGAATACTGCAAAAGAATACTCGACGAATGCACGGCCGATTTCGCCCGTCACGCCGCGATCGGGTACCTTTGCTCTTATTATGCCGAAAACGGAGATATGAATAAAGCGGAAGAGCTGGCGAGAAAAATGCCCCCTTTGGCTGTCGGTCAGGAATTTTTGCTTTACCGTATATACAAAGGTTCAAAGAAAACCGAAGCGGCTCAAATATTGAAGACCGTGCTTTTGACGCTTATGGTAAGAAACCTCGATTTGAATTACAGACAGGAATCCGGAGAATTATTATATTCGGAAGACGAACTTCACGCGCTCAATGAAAAAAAGATAGCTCTTACGGAGCTATTGTTGGAGAACGGCGATTACGGATTCTTTTGCGGAGGCCTTTCATGTTTTTATGAACGGAGCGCGCGCCGTTATGCGTCCGAGGGCGAAGCCGAAAAAGCGCTTTCGTACCTGGAAAAAGCGGCGGATCTGGCGGCAGACTTCGTCAAGAATATGCAGAAGGACACTTTTACTCACACGTCTCTGTTTCTCAAAGGAATGACCGCGCTGTCAGAAACCGTTGCGCTCGGCAGCGAAGACAATCAGGCGAAGCAGATATTACAAAGCATGGAAAGCAAAGAGTACGATATTATCCGTGATTTTGCGGGTTTCCAAAATCTTATAAAAGAACTCGAACCTTATATTGATATAAAAGTGTGATCAATAAAAAAGAGGATCAAAATGCTGAATTTACTCCTGAAACTTACAGGACTTGCGCTTTGCAGCGCGGAAAACCCGCTTTATATATCGCCGCCGCGAAAAAAGCTGCTGTTGCTTATGGGCGGTACTGTTACTGCGCTTTTAGTATTTCTTTGCGTGACTGTTATAATAAAACTGTCGATCATTGTTACCGCACCCTTTATCGTCGCTCTCGTATATATATTTATAATGCTTTCACGCATCTGGCACGCTTATAAATACTCGCTGTTTTACCCTGTCGCCGCATCGGTTTTGATCGCCGCACTTGTTTTTTTGTGCAGGTATCTGGCTTATAAATACTGATTTCAGAAAGGAGATCTGATATGTCTTTATGCTCTGTTTTATATTCGGACAGTGATGAACGCGTCCCGTTTGCGGATTTTTCTTTTGTCAAAGACCTTAATCTGGGCGCTTTGTTCGACTTGCGCAAAGACGTTAAATTCGGCGAGGCGGAATTACGGATAGAAGAATATTTCACTGCGGATATATATACAATCCGTCTGCGTCAGGAGATGTTTTACGAGCTGATCGGCAGCCCCTCTTTATATGAGCGGCTTAAAAACAGTTTTTCCGCGCTTTACGATCTGTTTGAGGTGCAAAAAGCGAAAAGTGAAGGTGAATCGTCTGAAACGCTCATTTTCAGCGTGCTTGAGTTAGAATCTTACGTTGCTTATATGGACGGTTTACGCGGTATTTTTACCGAATATAACGTAAAAAGCGAGCTTTTACGAAAGCTTTGGGAAACGGTAAGATCGCTCTGCGAAGGCGACGATTATGAGAAACTGAAAAACGAAGTCAAAAGTCAGGCGCAGTCTTTCAGAAACATACGCAGTATAACGGTCGGCGTGAATCTTGACGCTCAGCTTCATCCGACGGAAGCGGGAGTTATCAGCATCAACGACCAAAGCTTTTTTTCAGGCGATCTGCTCGACAGGATACTGCGGCTGGACTTTAAAAAAGACGGGTATTCCTGCATATCTCCGTTTTATCCGATAAATAAAAAAGTAAGCGAACAGGAGTCGAACGTATACAGATCCACCGTTAATTCCGTAATGAATAAGGTTTTTTATTCAGCGCTGCGATCATGGTCTTATACGGTAAAAAACTATATTATACGAAATCTGCATGATCTTGGCCCGGTCGTTTACGAATGGCGCTTCATCTCCGCCTGTACCGACGCGCTTCTGCGGTTGAAGCAGAAAGGCTATCCGCTTTGCCGCGCCGAAACCGGAGGATCCGACAGTATAACGGGGCTGTATCATCCGATACTTGCGCTGCTTAACGCGGATACGGAGGAAAAACGCGTTGTTAAAAACGATCTGAGCTTCAACTCCGACGCCGGGATATATATTCTTACAGGTCCCAACCAGGGCGGCAAATCCGTATACACGCAATCCGTCGGCATCCTTTACGCGATGTTCCATTTAGGTCTGCCGCTCCCGGCGCAAAGCGCCGTCGTCCGTCCGGTCGACAACATATTCACGCATTTTGTTGACACGGGCAAGATATCATATCAGCACGGGCGTCTGTCCGCAGAATGCGACAGGATATATAAGATAAATCAAAACGTCAGCGAAAACAGTCTGTTTCTGTTTGACGAGGCGTTATCAAGTACGAATCCAACGGAAGCCGTCGCGATATCTTCAGAGATAATCAAAGCGTACGCCGAGATCGGCGCGCGCGGGATATGGACGACGCATTTTCACGAATTATGCAGACTTGCAAAAGAACCGTACGGAAAATCTGCGGTAGGCGCGCTGACGGCGGCGATAGACGAAGATTCTCATGAAAGAAAGTTCCGGATAGTCCCGGGCGACGGTCTCGATCACAGTTACGCCGCCGATATCGCCGGAAAATACGGTCTGTCAAAAGACGAGATAGTCAAAGCCGCAAAACGGTAAACTTATTATAGATTACTTCGCTTTCATTTTTATCGGTTTTCTTCACTGACATTGCGCGCCGCGGAATATTATTTTATTTCTATGTGAAGAAAACCTTTGTGCGCCTGAGCTTAATTACCTTTTGACCGGTTTAAATTTATGTAAAAAAGGGGCGTTTTTCCGCCTGAATCATAATTCAGGTTTTAAAACGACCCCTTGCGTTTTTTTCGTATAAATAAGCGTCGAGAGCGTTTGTTCCGCTCTTCCGTCGGTATGAATATTTTAAATTTGCTCCATTATCTTCAAACCGAGTTCGAACGCAAGAAACATTATTTTAGTTTTGTCGTCAAGCCGGTGATCGCCGCTCAGACTGCGCGGCTGCCACGACGAATGGTCGAGATTATCCCCGGCATAGAAAAACTGAAAGAATTCCGTACCCCTGAAATCACAGACCGCCTGCATCCCGGCGCATTCCATTTCAACGCAGACGGCGCCCTGCGCTTTTCTTTTCGCCGTTTTTTCTCTCGTTTCGCGGTAACACGCATCGGTCGTCCAGGTCTTGCCTTCGACATACGGATAACCGAATTCATCGAGGACCGCTTTGAATTCTTCGCGGTATTTTTTATTTACCTCTATCGTATCGGCGGGCGCCGCGTAGTGGTAGCTCGTCCCCTCGTCTCTTATAGCCTCTGTCGGGATTATTATCCCGCAGTCTTCTATGGATCTGTCGAGGACTCCGCAGTTTCCGAGAAGTATCAGCCGTCTGCTTCCCATCGCAGTAAGATCCTCGTAATCGGCGACGCAGAGCGGTTCTCCTACGCGCGACTGAAACAAAGCGAAACGCTTACCTCTGTAATTGACTTCATAAACCGGGCTCGGGCCGACTGCGGAACGCAGCTCTGCGATCTTTTTTGCGTCGAGCAAAGAGATGACGCTTGCAAACAACTGATGAGAGAAGCACGACACGGTCACCGTTGGGAAATCGTCGAGTTTATTCACGACCATATCCGGTTCTATTATCGCGCTGCGGTCGGTATCGAACTCTTCAAGCAGCATATTTTATCCTTTCAGCCGGTCCCTTTGATAGGGACCGCTCCTTTTATTCCGGCCGTGATCGTATCGCCGGTCGCGTTTATTATAACACATAAAACCGTAAATGTAAATATGTGATCGTCAATTTCAGATTTAAGGATTTATTTTGGCACTTATTTATTATGATTTTTGTGTCATTTTGGTTCTTTGTTCTTGACAAATCGGCGCCGTTACGGTGTTATGCTGCTTAGATGACGATACGCAAAAGATTTTTTCACCGGAAATAAAATGAAAAGCGCGGTCGGGTCCTCCCCACCTCCCGACCGCGGTGCTGCGCACATAAATCCCGGTGAAGAAAACCGATGCGTCCGAACATAAAAGATGAATATGATCGGGTTATGGCATAAGTTCCGATCTTATCTGTATTAAAAAAACTTTCTTATGAAAATAACAAAAGGCGAAGATCAACTCCTCGCCTTTTGTGCGTTTTATCCTTGATAAATAAGCGTCGAAAGCGATTTCTTCTGTTCTTCCGCCGGTATCTTCAGCTTGCCCTCATCGAGCAGGGCTTTGATGCAGTGGAGTATGAACCGGGCGTCGCTGTTGAATAAAAACTGCAGTTCGTATTCTCTTGCCTTTTTCATATGCGCCGGGACCGTATCGAGCGCCGCCTTGATATACGGGGCTTTGAGTTTTTCAAATTCCGTCTCGTGCTTTTCCCTTACCCTGTCACCCAGTTCGATGAGTTTATCCTTCACTTCTTGATTTCTGAGCTCCGTGACCATCCAGCACACTTTGAAATACTTATCGTAATCGCCCCACGCTTTGATAAATCCAAGCTCGGAAAGCCATGCGTATTCCGATTCACTCAGCATTCCTCCGGCATCAGACCAAAAATCAGCGTAATCGCCGATAACGCGCATCATCTGATCGTAATAAGCGCTGTCAACGCTTATTCTTTTGCCGGACCATTCCGTATCGACGCGCCACACGGTATATCCCTCGCGCGAAAACACCGCGGGACCGCACCAGTCTTTCATATGCAAATAACCGTCCGGCAGCTTCATTTCGCCGGTATCGACGTTAGCTTCGAAAATGTTGTGACCCCCGTCGGGGCGAAGAGTTGCAACCTCCTCGAATCTGATCCCTTTGTTATCCCTGTTGCCCGATGAAGCGGTAATGAACGGGATAAGCGACCACAAGCGGAAATTGATATCCGGAAGCGGATCTTCGCGCGTGGAACCGGGGAGCATTTGGTTGCAGACAATATTCTTATCGTCAAGAATACCGCAGCTCATAAGTTCGTCGTAAAGATCGGGAGCGAACAGCTTCGCCGCTTTTTTATACATCGCATCCTGAGCGATCAAAAACTCCGGCGTCTCTTCGATAAGAAGGAAGTTGACGATATATTTGCCGTTTTTCTCAGTCAAAAGTCCGAATTTGTACAGATTTTCAATCTCGCTTTCGATATATACAGGCGAAACGCCGAGATTGTCCGCTATTTCTTCGACGTTCTTCGCTTCGTTACGGACGTCGTAGCATATATTCTGTGCAAGAGACGAGCGGAGAAATTCACCGACAGATCTCACACCTGCGCTGCCGTTTATGGCTATACGGTCAAATTTTACGGGATTGAATTTAAGTTGACTTGATTCTCTCATTTTTTCCATACCTTTCTTCAGTTCTTTTTTCGCTTCAAACAAATGCCATTTGACTGTTCCGAGAGGGATGTCGAGCTCGTCTGCGATATCGTTCTGCTTCTTATTTTCATAGTAATAAGCTATAACAATACGCCTCTGCAGTTTCGACAGATACGCGATCTCGCTCTGAAGCCGCTTGAGCGCCCCGGCGTCGTCTTCATCAGAAAACAATTCGTCGGCGATCTCGCCTATCTCGTCAAGGGAAACGCCGTACGCGTTCTTAGCCGAATCGCGGTAATAGTTCGCGAGCGCGTTATGCGCGACCGCCCAGATGAATTTATTCACGTCTTCGATGTCGTCGCGCAGTATCAGCGCGCGGAAGGCTTTGAGCATTATCTCCTGCGAAAGGTCTTCCGCGTCGTGGATGCTTCTGCACCGCTTCAGCGCGAAGCCGAATATCGGTTTTACGTATTCGGTTATTATTCTCTCTGCGTCTTGTCTATACATTTGTTTTTACCTCTTTGAAAGCTTTCGTCTATACAGACACAAAAAACCGAAAAGGTTGGGGTTTTTTTAAATTTTTGACTGTTTTTTTTACGTTTAAATTTTCAATTCACCTTTGATCATAATTTATACACCGTGTTTTCCGTGAAATTTGCGTGATTTGGAAAATTAAATGAAATTTGATCGGTCTTACTTTTATAAACGTATTATATCACGTATTTTTATAAAAATCAATTATAATTCCGTTATTTAGATTCACACGTTTTGTACTTACGGAAAACCAACGCAGCTCCCCGTTACTCTGCGTTATTCATACACATAACCGCGTATAAATACGCCGCCGGTTTGTAAGTCGTAAAAGCCGTTCATATTTAAGTCGATAAAACGAAATAATTACATATTGTTTATGTACGGTATATGAATTTTATGTCGAATGATTTTTCAGATTTTTACTTTGGCTTATTGATATATGTAGAAAAACAATGTATAATATCGTCATAAAATCAATATGCGGGAGATAACATGATGAAAGAAAAAGAAAACGGTCAGGATAAGAAAAACGTTATAACGGTCCCGGCGAAAGTAAGCGGAGATATTACGGTCGTTTACCGGCTTTTGCACGGATATTCGCCGGAGTTTGACTGTTTTATATACAGTCTGCTTCTTTCGCTTTATGAAAACGGCGTTCTGCAGAGTGAAGAATATGCGTTCGATATAGCGCGCGACGGCTCCCGCGCCGCCGCAATCCTCGATCTTGCGGTCAGATTTGAGGTCTTACCGCCGTCATTCGGTGAAAGCTTCGAATACATACTCGACCTTTTGGGATAAACGTAAAGAATTTTAACCGGTCGGACGGTCATACAGTCCTTTGGCGGTAAGCCTGAATTTATAAGATCCGCCTTTTCTGTCTGTCTGCGAAATATAACCGTGAAAACACTTGACAACCGCTTGGAGATATATATAATATAATCAGATTCAATATGAATATCATTAATATTCACGGCACAAGTTATCATCGAAGAATTATGAAAAGGTGACGGTTATGGATTTCAGAGCATTTGCGTCCGGTATCGAGTCGTTCGACTTTCCGACTGTGATAACCTCAGAGGATATCACGGTCAGCTTTTTCAACGAGAAGTTCCGTTCTCTTGTTCCGAACGCTGAGTTGAGAGAGCCTCTCGGCAAATACATGAAAGTGAAAAACTTAAACGAGCTTGTAAAAGAAGCCGTTGCACCGTGCGTAGCAGAGCTGAACGGCAAAAGCTGTATGTGCGCGTATTGCCGCGTCGGGTCAGATTTTGAACCGAACTATTCGTTTTCGGTCTCGGTACCGGACGGACCTGACGGAAGCTCACTGAACTACCTGACGTCAAAACTCGCGGTACTTGCAAAATGTGAATCCAACGGACGCAGTCTGAGCAGAACGAGCTCATACCCGCCGGTCCTGTGCGACGGGCTGCATCACCGCGTGGAAGACTGCCTTGATATAGCGGATATCGCGTACAGAAGAAACGAGTACGGCGCCGTCGAGATAACGTCATATCTGAGCGACGTTTTCAACTATTATACAAAAATGCGTTACGGTGAATTCGCGTCGAACGTCCGTATAGACGCTCACACGGATTACGTGCCGATAAGCAATATTTTCTGTTTGGAACTGATATCGCTGTTTCATTTCGTATCAAAAGCTTCGCGGAACGGACGGATCTACGTTGACGTACGCGAGGAAGACAGAACGCTTCGAACGGTATTCACCTTCCGCACGCCGAAAAGATTTTCTTCCGCGATGTTTTCTTCCGACGGCGAAACGAACGAACAGCGCATCTGCTCCGCTCTCGGTTTTGAAGGCACGGATCTCGTATACGCGATAAGACTCGCCGCGGAATCAAACGGTCGGATCGATATAAAATTTGACGGCGAGACCGTTACGGCAAGTCTCGACTTTCCGATCATCACGTTCGGCAGACTCAGTTCGCCCGGCTTTGAACCTCCGTTCCAAAGAGTCTCGCTTATGCTCATCCGCATATTGCTCAGAAAAAACAGGGAATTCAAGATCTGGTCGTAATACGCTGTATAACAGCGTGTTTTTGCCGTATCGACCGGCAGACCGTTACGTAAAGTCTTTATACGTCAAAAACCGCCGACCTTACCGGATATCCGGCAAGGTCGGCAGTTTTTATATGGAGTACAATCAGATGCAGATCGGGATATTGTTTCAAACTATTCCGAAAGATGCAGGCCGTTCCAGAGGCGCGGGCGCTTCTCTTCTTCCTTTTCCTTCGGTTCGTCGGGAAAGATTTCCATTATATCCTCGGGTTTTGCGTTGACGACTTCACAAATGCGGTCGATGACGTACTGCGGCACCTCTTCGTTTCTCGTCATTCTGATAAGCGTTATCGGCGCAAGCCTGGCGTTTCGCCGCATTTCGATCTTACCCATCTTCAACTCGTCAAGCAGCTTCCACAGCTTATCATACGACACCGCCATTTTATTTACCTCTCCGATTTAACTGATTTCATCCCGAACCGGCGCTGAACCGATCCTTACTTTATGATATATTATATCACACGAATCATTGATTTGCAATACCATTTATAAATTTTTATAATCTTTGCTCGATGTAGAGTGATTTACAATAAAAACATCTCCCGGTTTATTGGCGTTCTGCCATAAAACCGGGAGATGTTCAACTAATTACGAACTATCCCTTAAGTATGAAATCAAATTACGGATTCCATGCAAAAGCCAAATACTTTGAGTTGCTGGATTCAAGCAGCGCTCTCTGCAATCTGGTGACGTCACGAACGTCGAATTTGCCATCCTCGTTTGTGTCTGCTATCATCCTGTCTATCTCATTATCAAATGCAAGATACTTGCTGTTGGAGGGTTCCAACAAGGCTCTTTGTGTTCTCGTCACGTCGCGAACATCAAGTTTGCCGTCTCCGTTCACATCACCCTTAATAGCTACGTAGACCTTCAAGCTGTAAGGCTCAGCGCAGTTAAGCTCCCTGATGTCGAAACTGTATGCACCGTCTTCTCCGGGCACTTCTCCGGCAGTCAGTCTCTGATACTTAAACTCTCCGTCTTGTGTTTCTTTATACATAGCTATGACAGTACATGCAAGATCGTACTTGACGGTAAATACTCCGTTTTCGCTGTCAACGATCGTTATGATCCGATTCTTGACAGGCTCGGTTCCGTTGAACGTTTCAGATGAACCGCGTATGATTATATCTCTCATAGCGATCGCACCCGTAAGCTGCGGGATCTCTTCTTCGTAATTATCCGTATAAGTCTCTCCGTTGAATGTAGCTGTTGCGACGCAGACTTTTCTGCCGGCATGGTCATGCGTAGCAGGCGTCGTAATGATCGACATTCCGGCATTGACTGAAGTCGTCTGACCGCATATGGTACATGTAAACACTGCCGATGCAGAATTGTGATCGTCGGACCACGTCCACACGGGCATGGTATTCCAGGTATGACCAAGCTCATCAATGTTTTCGACGTCTTTCGTCTGTACTGCAAACGCAGCGTTTTCGAACGTCGCCGTATACGTCGTAGTGCCCTTGGCTTCGCACGTAGCGGGGATCGTAACATTAGCGGTCGTGGCAACCGTCTCCGTTTCGATGTGATCTGCATCGTGTTTGCAGACTCTCGTTGCAGTTACCGTGCTGTTATCGTCAGACCATGTGTATACCGTATCGTTCCAGTCATGACCTGTCGACGGAACGGTCTTCGTATCGCTCCAAGTGAACGCTTCGTTTTCAAACGTCGCCGTCAGGCTGATGCTGCCGTCTTCCGTGCATGTCGCATCGGATATTACCGTGCTTACAACCGCTGCCGTTTCAGTCTCGGCTTCGCCGCAGATCGAACAAATGCGTATTGCGGTTACCGTCTGATCCTGTTCGTCGTAATCGTAAGCAGGAGCTCCCCAGTTATGACCTGTTGCCGAAATTATCCAACTGTCAACTTCTATTTCAGTCGTTCCTTCTGAATCGGAGAAGTACTTGCCGCACTCGGAACAGCTCCAGTACGCCGAATTGCCGTTCTCGGTGCAGGTCGAGTCGTTAGCGGCGTGCGCCGTTAAAGTATGACCCGTTGCCGGTACGACTTCCGTTCTCGAATCCGTTAATGCGGCGCCGTTATATTCCGCAGTCGCTACGTACGTACGTACGCCGTTTTCGGTGCACGTCGGATCGGTCGTTACACTGTTCGTAACAGTGGCTGCGACATTATCCAGCAGTTTTCCGCAGATAGAGCATCTCACTTCGACAAACACAGTCTCGTTATCGAGCCATACCCACACCGGTTCATAGTTGTGGACCGTAGGCGTTGCAACTTTCTTCGTCTGAGTTTCGAAGAAGTCGTTTTCGAAAACTGCCGTGTAAGTGATCTCGCCTTCTTCTGTGCAGTTGCCTTCTTTCGTAACTTCGTTCGTTGTCGAAACGCGTTCGAAATCGGTGTGACTGTTGTCATGCTGGCATACGCGGCGTGCGATCACCGAACTGTTATCGCTGTTCCAGATATATGTATATACATAATCGTGGCCGAGCGCCGGGCGAACGACTTCCTTGACGTTATCATATGTTTCGCCGCGGAACGTTACCGTCGCGGTATACGTGTCAAGTCCGTCTTCTTCGCAGGTCTCATCGTCTCTTACAAGAGCAATATCGGAACCTGTTGCGGTCACGGTCAGCGTGAATTCCGCATAACCGTCGTTTGTCGTAAACGCCGCTGTTGCTGATTCAACACCGTCCCACGTCCAGACGGGAGCACCGTACGTACGATCTGTTGTCGTGTAGGTTGCGGTATATTCCGCATCACCCGTTACGATCAAGATCTCCGGAGTCCAGCCTGCGAACGTGTAGTGATAATCCGCATCGTCTGCTCTTGTTGCGTCTTCATGTGTCGGCATCGCGTCATAATCTACCGTTGTGGTATCTATCACGCTGCCGTCGTAATTCTTCCATGTGATGGTATACGGTATCGGAGTCCATTTTGCCGTAAGCTCGATATCTTCCGTAACCGGTGTATTGAAATCATAAGTTGATCCGTCGAGGGTCCATTCGTCGAACTTATATCCGGTGCGCGTCGTTTCAGGCTCTTCGACTTTTTCGCCCTTAGGAAGTTTGATTTCTTCAACTTCACTGCCGCCGTTCGGATCGAACGTTACCGTTACCTCGTCAACTATGTAGTAGTAACCGTTTTCGTTCGTCAGAGTCGTCGTGCACTGTTTGCCTTCAACTACGATGCTCAGATCGAGTACCGAGCTGAATTCGCCGTCTTCGACGAAGTGCTCTGCCGCGGTGTTGCCCTCGTTCGCATAACTTGCTATCGCCTTTGCGTTCGCGCTTACGAACGTGCCGCCCGTGACGCTTACTTCAGGCGCTCCGTTCGGGTATCCGCAGCTGTCTATCACAAGTGCGTCGCCCGTTGCGTTTGCTCCGTCGCCGTTGAAGTTGTATTCCGCAGCCGCACCGGTCGCCGTAAGCGTACCGCCGTTGATCGTCACGCTGCCGGACTTGGCGTATACCGCCGTCTTACCGGTGATCTCGCCGCCCGTTACCGTAAGGTTGCCCGAAGGCAGGTAGATCGCTATGTCGTCGGTGCTTGTTATCGCCGCGCCTTCATAGACGTTTATGATTGCGCCGGACATATCCGTTCCGTTCGTGCTGATCGCCGAGTCGCCTGTATTCGTGATCGTGCCGTATACGTTGAACGTCGGGGTCTTGCATCCGGCTTCGCCGTACGTGCCGTCGCCCCAGACTACTGCCTGGCCGTTGACCGTCGCGGTCGCCGCAAGCGTTACCGTTGCGTTATCGTATACGTCGAATCTGCCGGATACCGTACCGTTTTCTACGGTCACCGCGCCGTTATCTATCGTCATGCGTCCGTTGAACGTATTGCCGCCCAGATCAAGAGTCAGGCTCTTGCTGATCGTTACGCGCGCTTCCGCCGCATCGTCTATCAGCGTGACCGTATCGCCCGCCTGCGCAGCTTCTATAGCCGCCGAGAGCGTTTCATAACCAGTCGTTACGCCGTCATGCGTTACAGTCGCCACAGCGTCTACAAGAACGTACCAGCCGTCTCTGAATACCAGAGCCAGATCTGACGGTATTCCGTCTACCGTGTTGTCTGAGAAGTGACCGCCGACGACAAAGTCTGTCGTGCGCGTTTCGCTCTCGTCTACGTTTACAGTCGGATTACCGGTGAAATAACCGCCGCTTACGCTTATGTTGATCTCACCGTCGGTATTGCCTTCGGGGTTCGCTATATTCAGCGCTACGGGGCCTTCGATATTACCGCCGGTGATGTTCACCGCGATATCGAGCGCCGTGGTATGCTGAGCTATCGCGATACCTGC
>JAEEJH010000171.1 GCA_016281775.1 Clostridiales bacterium
AGCCGCATCTTGCCGCCGAAGGATACAGAGCGAAGCGTATATACCGGATCGCGTCCGGGATGAATAACCGCTTTCTTGTCACGGACAGTCAGGAATTTATCTGTTTCCGCACGGAGGAGGAGTACCGCGAGCTGGTGAAGCAGAGCCATAAGCATTGATCCGCTGTGAAAAAATGACAGCAGGCTGACGCATTTACGTCAGCCTGTTTACTATTATTTTTTGTAAGAGCATCCCATTCCGCACGAAGCGCAGTTGCCCGTGCAGACGCCCTTTTTGCTCTTTTTTTCTTTTATGAGCGCGAATACGGCGATACCGACAGCGGCCAGCAAAACGGCTATGACGATGATCGTCACCGCGTTTTCCGCGATCCATGCAAACACGATGATTCTCCTTTCGGTTTTATTCAGACGTTTTTCGTGAGTTTCGTCGCTTCTTTATACTTCTTGAAGAACAGCATATAGATCATCAGTCCGAGCAGTGCGAACGCGGCGACAAGTCCGATTATATTTACGGTAAGTCCCGCGCCGGATGCAAGATTGCCGGTGAACAGGTTGCCGAACTGGTTGATCATAAGCGCGATCGCGTATGCAAACCCGCACTGATAACCGATAGCAAACCATGTCCATCCCGGGTTGTTCATCTCGCGTCTGATCGCGCCGATCGCCGCGAAGCAAGGCGCGCAAAGCAGGTTGAATACGAGGAACGAGAAGCCTGCGATCTTTGTCGCAAACGATCCGGCGATACCTGCCCAGTCGCCGTAAAGTATTCCCATCGTACCGACGATGTTTTCCTTTGCGACAAGTCCCGTGACAGAAGCGACGGCGGATTTCCAGTTGCCCCAGCCGAGAGGAGCGAACAGCCATGCAAACGCTTTACCGACGTAAGCGAGGATCGAGAATTCCATTTCCTCTTCAGCGAGCATACGGAACGATCCTTCGACCCATCCGAAGAACGAGGTGAACCATACTACGATCGTCGAAAGCAGAATGATCGTGCCCGCTTTCTTGATGAACGACCAGCCGCGCTCCCAGGTCGAGCGGAGCACGTTTTTCAGCGTCGGCATATGGTAAGCGGGGAGCTCCATTACGAACGGAGCGGGGTCGCCCGCGAAACGCTTTGTCTTTTTCAGCATCACGCCGGAAATGATGATCGCCGCCATACCGATAAAGTAAGCGGAAACAGACACCCACGGCGATCCGCCGAAGATCGCGCCGGCGACCATGGCGATGAATGGCAGCTTTGCTCCGCACGGAATGAATGTTGTAGTCATGATCGTCATACGGCGGTCACGCTCGTTTTCGATCGTACGCGACGCCATGATACCGGGAATACCGCATCCGGTGCCGACGAGCATCGGGATAAACGATTTGCCGGAGAGACCGAAGCGCCTGAATATCCTGTCAAGAACGAATGCGATACGCGCCATGTAACCGCAGCCCTCGAGGAGAGCAAGCAGGAAGAACAGCACGAACATCTGCGGAACGAATCCGAGCACCGCGCCGACGCCGGCGATTATACCTTTTTGAATAAGTCCGTACAGCCAGTCGGGAACTCTTGTATTTCCGTCAGCGTCAAGCAGAGCTTTGTCAACGAGCGCCGGAACGCCGGGCACCCATACGCCGTCGTCTGCGGGATCGGGTTCGTCAAATCCTTTTTCTTCAAAGTAGGCGACCGCTTCTTTGAAAGTCATACCGTTTACGTCGTCGCCGGCGTTTTCGGGCGCTTTGTCGAAATAAACCGTGACCGTCGAGACTTCAAGCGTTTCCTCGTCGGTGACTTCGGTCGTTGCAGACGTTTTATCGGTCGTGAAACCCTTGATATCGGAGAGCAGCGCGTCGGCGTCGAAATTCTCGTCTTCGAGGTCGAATTCAAAGCCGAAAGCCGCAAGTGCGTTTGAAGCGGCTTCGTAATCGCCGGCTTTTTCTTCGTAAGCGGCGGAACCGATTCCGAACAGATGATAACCGTCTCCGAACAGCCCGTCGTTTGCCCAGTCGGTAGCCCAGGAGCCGACCGTTACCATCGATATGTAATAAACGAGAAACATTATGATCGCAAAGATCGGCAATCCGAGCCAGCGGTTCGTGACGACTTTATCGATCTTATCGCTCTTCGTCAGTCCGCCGGAGTTTTTCTTTTTGTAGCAAGCCTTGATAACGGTCGCGATGTAGATATATCTTTCATTTGTGATTATACTCTCCGCGTCGTCGTCGAGTTCTCTTTCCGCCGCTTTGATGTCTTCTTCGATATGGGCGAGCGTTTCGGCGGGGATATTCAGAGATTCAAGCACTTTTTCATCGCGCTCAAAGATCTTGATCGCGTACCACCTCTGCTGTTCTTCCGGCAGATCATGGACGACAGCTTCTTCAATGTGCGCCAGCGCGTGCTCGACCGGACCTGAAAAACTGTGCTGAGGGATCGTTTTTCCGCCCTTTGCGGCGTTGATAGCCGCTTCGGCGGCTTCTGCTATACCGGTTTCTTTCAGAGCCGATATTTCTATGACCGGGCATCCGATCTGACGTGAAAGCTCGGCAAGATTGATTTTGTCTCCCTCTTTTTTGACGAGGTCGATCATATTGATCGCAACGACCACGGGGATCCCGAGCTCGGTCAGCTGAGTCGTTAAATAAAGGTTTCTTTCAAGGTTCGTGCCGTCGACGATGTTAAGTATCGCGTCGGGGCGTTCGCCGATAAGGTAGTTTCTCGCGACGACCTCTTCAAGGGTGTAGGGTGAAAGAGAATAAATGCCGGGCAGGTCGGTGATTATTACGCCGTCGTGCTTTTTGAGCTTGCCCTCCTTTTTTTCCACCGTTACGCCCGGCCAGTTTCCGACGAACTGATTGGAGCCGGTCAGAGCGTTGAACAGAGTCGTTTTACCGCTGTTCGGGTTACCCGCAAGGGCTATTCTGATATCCATAATATATTCCTTTCTGTTTTTTTGGTTTCGATCGGTTAGCAAACGCTAACCGATCGCTGTAAAAAATGAATTTTATTCCACTTCTATCATTTCCGCATCCGCTTTACGGATCGAAAGCTCGTATCCGCGTACGGTGATCTCTATCGGATCTCCGAGCGGCGCGACCTTGCGAACGTAGACCGGCGTACGCTTTGTGATACCCATATCCATGATGCGGCGTTTTACCGCGCCCTCGCCGTGAAGCTTCACGACAACAGCGGTCTGTCCGATCTTAACGTCTCTGAGCGTTTTCATTGTATATTCCTCCTTAAATAATTATACCATTATTCTTCTCGCCAAACCGTCGCTGATAGCGACGCGGGCTTCTTTGACCTTGACGATCACGTTTTCGCCGAGCGTATTCACGATCGTTACTTCGCCTCCGACGTTGAAACCGAGGTTTTCAAGGTGTTGTTTTACTTCCGGGCTTCCGCCGATCTTTTTTATGATCTGTACCTCTCCCGGTTCTGCTAAACTAAGCGGTATCATAGATTCCTCCCCGGGCACAAATCAGTGTATGCTGATTCGATGCTTCAAAATACGGTTAGCAGCCTCTAACCGCCTTATATTATAGTTAGCATGCGCTAACTTGTCAAGAGGTTTTTGAAAAAAATCTGATTTTTTTCGAAAAATTTTCGGTTTCGTATTGAAAAACGGCGTTTATAGCGTTATAATCGGAACAGTAATAACAGAAGGAGCGGATCTTATGACCATACGCGAATCCGGGGAAATGTACCTCGAAACGATCTACGTATTATCACAAAAGTCTTCAAACGTACGCGGTATCGACGTCGGCGCTTATATGGGCTTTTCAAAGCCGTCAGTCAGCCGTGCGATAGGCATCCTCAAAAAAGACGGACTTGTAATGATCGACGGATCCGGTTTTATAAAGCTTACCTATAAGGGCGAAGAGAGAGCGAAGCTTATATACGAGCGGCACATGCTCTTGAGCAAACTGCTTGTGAATATCGGCGTTGACGAAAAAACGGCGTCCGAAGACGCCTGCCGGATAGAGCATTATATAAGCGAAAAAACGTTTGAAGCAATAAAAAAACACGTAGAAAAATACGGATCGCGAAAGTGATCCGTTTTTTTATATCATTTAAGCACGAAATACAGTACCGTCAGCGCCGCCGATACCGTCGGCAGAGATATCAGCGCGCCGTATCTGATGAATTTTCTGAAGCCGTAGCCGACCTCGTATCTTTCGGTCAGTCCCGTGAACATTATGCCCGCAAGCGCGCCGACGGGCGTCAAAAACGCGCCGATGTTGCTGCCGACGATCGACGCGTAGACCGCGCGGTAAAAATCGGCCTGAGGCAAACCCGAGGGCAGAGTGCTGTAAAGAATGCTCATAGGTATGTTGTTTATGACATTTGAAAACAGAAGCGACGAAAAACCGTACGTCCATACGGCGCCGCGGTCGCCGAGCAGATCGCCGATCTTATCGGAGATGCCCTGATACTGCAGGCAGATCACGATGACGAACATCGACAGAACGAAAGGGATCAGCTGCCACGGCAGTCTCTTGAGCGCGTGGGTCACGTATTTGATATTTTCTTTTTTGACGATGCAGAATATGAGCGAAAAGAACAAGAGAGATACGGCGCAAACCGCTGAAACGAGCCACATTTCAAGCCGCAAGTAAGACGAAATTATTAAAAAGATAAGACAGAGGGAGAGATGCGCCAGCCCGGTCGTCAGCTCCGACCTGCTTTTTATCGCAAAACCGTCTTTTTCAGGCTGAAGTTCAGTTTTCAGTTTCTTTCTGAAAAGCAGGTAGATGAGTATGAATTCGACCGCCCCGGCGGCAACCGTCGGCAAAAACATCACTTTAGTGTATTCGGCAAAGCCGATATTCGCCGACGTTGCAAGGTAAATATTCGTCGGGTTGCCTATAATTAACAGCATCGACCAGGTATTCGCCACAGCAAATTCGCTGACGAGGTACGGTACAGGGTCGATGTTCGTATGTTTGCAGAAAAAGCAGATGAACGGCGTGAGAGTCAGTATTATAATGTCGTTCGACGTGAATACCGTCAGGGCCGCCGTGAGTATGTAAAGTAAGATGAAGAGCCGCCTCTGATCTCTGCCGGCCGACGCGGCGGCTTTTTTTGCAAGGTATCTGAAAAAACCGACCTCGTCGAGAAAAACCGACAATAACGTCATCGAGAAAAACAAAACGAGTATTTTTACCGGATTTACGGCTGTGTCGCCGTTGAGCTCACGCCATATATGATCTATCGGCGTAAGGTTTGCGATAAGCAGAGCGGCGGCGCCGCAGACGGCGACGATCCAGTAAGCGCCGATCTTTATTTTGCCGATGCGCACAGTCGGAAAAAGTATGATTGAGACGGCGAGCGTTATAAACGTAAGTACCGCAATAACGGCAGTTGCAAGCATTCAAATGCCTCGGAAAACTCGGGTAATAAGCCTTTTATTTATCGGAAAAAACCGCGTCTTTTTAAAAAAGACAGCGTATTATATCACATTTTTTCGCCTTTGTCAACCGGTTTTAATGAATAATGTAAAGCGCAATAACGCGCTGACTGCGCTTTATGATTTACACGAGTTGAACGCTTTGCTCAAAAAAACGCGGCAGAGCCGCGATGAAAACGAAGACTGTACAATGCGCTTAATAAAGCGAAGTTGTTGAAAAGAAAAGTCGGTTTTATGTAATACCGTTTGATACTTCAGTGTTTATCAAAACCATTCGTTTGGAAAACCGTATGAAAAGCACCATCTCGTTTCGACGCAATTCAAAAATTCTTCCGTCGACTCAAGTTTCCAAAAATCGTACTCGTGCGTGAATATCAGAACGTGTTCCATATTCGCATCAAAAACGTACAGATCTTCGGGCAATACGCTGTTGAAGTCCGGTATATCCTGCGACCACGCTTTCCATATTTCAAGCCACTCATATTCTATCAGATCTGCAAGCTCCGATGCGTCAGCGTAAGCGACACAGTTTTTGCGTTCTGTTCCGTTTATGGTAAGATATGAGCCGTTGGATTTGCTCGGGTCGGGCATTATCAAAACGTCTCCCGGCATTTTTCTCAAGAATTCAAGAGCCTTCCCGAAAACCGGTTGGGCAAAACTGCAGTTCAGTTTATCCCAGAGATGGTATCTGTCATAATCAGATTCCGTTTTTAAATGATTTATAACCATCGGACGGTCTTTGTACTTTGCTTTGAATTGATCGTACGTCAAGGTGAATTTTTTGATAAACGCCTTTTGTATTTCAATCCCGTTTTTTATCTCGGTTATTATCATTCAGACTTATCTCCCGCAGTTCAGTTTGCCGATTGTCCTTTTTATTATAGTTGAAAAGTATGAATATTACAATGGTTTTTACTCAAACGCTTGAAATTGCAAAAGTGAAATATCTCACTTGCGCGAGATGTGATATAATTTGCTTTACGCAAATTGTGATATATTCGGCTCACGCCGAATGTGATATGATATAAATCCACTCACGCCCGCAGGCATATCACTCGCCGCAGGCGAATATCACGCCCGAAGGGCATATCACAAATCCACGCAGTGGATTTATATCATTGAAAAAACCGTTCCTCTCGGAACGGTTTTTTCTGGGGTGGATAGTCGGATTCGAACCGGCGACCTTCAGGGCCACAACCTGACGCGCTAACCAGCTGTGCTATATCCACCATATGAGAACTCTTTTGAGTACCTGCATATTATACACGACGGAATGACTTAATTCAAGAAGAGATTATGAATTATTTGTGACTTTTGTTATCAAAAATCGTTGTATCAACAAAAAAAAGACGGAAAGATACGTAAAGTACCTACCGTCTTTATAACGGGTCATATTTCGAGTACGGCCAGCAAAGGATAGTGGTCTGACGGGAATTTTCCGCCGAACGTTTTGCGTATTATCTCCGCGCCGGTCGCTTCAACGCCTTTACCGCAGAAGCAGTAATCTATATGCGAACAGCCGTCCGATCCCGGATGATAACCGTGGTACGTTATGCTTTGCAGATCTTTTGCGTTCGCGTCGCTCATAAACGACGTCATCACTCCGTACGCCGGGGAATCGGGCTTGGCGTTGAAATCTCCGGTTATGAAGTACGGCAGAGCGCCGAAGTTTTTCACGCGTTCTTTTATAAGCTCCGCGCTTTTTGCCTGGCAGACGTCGCCGAAGCCGAAATGCGTGTTCATAAACACGAATTCCGTATCTTCACGCCGCAGCTTCACGTAAGTGCAGATGCGCTTGTGACCGAGCTCGTCCCAGTCGCCGGATTCGACGTCGGGCGTGTCGGAATACCAGAACCACCCCTTGTCTTCAAGTATGAATTTATCACGCTTCCACAAAAGCGGTCCGCCCTCGATCCAGCCGGTGACGGTACGGTATTTGTTGAGCATACCGTACCTTTCGCCGCAGATCGTTTTGAAATGATCCTCCCAGGCCGGCGTGAATTCCTGCACGCCGATCAGGTCGGGGCCATATTCGTTTATTAGTTCAAGTATCCTCGGCGCGCGCTCCGCGACGGTGTGACCGTCGCGGTCGTCGCAGCAGCGGATATTGAAGCTCATTACCCTTATTTTCATTTGCTCTCGTATACCTGGAACTGATAGATCCTCGCGTGCATACCGCCGTTATTGCACGGCTTCGTGATATAAAGCCTTACGTATCTCGCGCGCACCGTCTTGAATTCGCGTACGGTCAGGCTTTCGGTATTGCCCTCGACTTTGTCGGCGACTTTCCATTCTCCGTCGGCTTTGAGCTTGTATTCGAGGCGGAAATCAGCCGTATTCTGTCCCGCGTCTTCATACTCGCCGCTGTGGAGCACGAGCCACTTGTATATCCTCGCCGTCTTTCCGAGGTCGACCTCGAGCGAGCATGATCCGTCTCTGCACGCGCCGCACCATTTCGTTCTGCAGCTGCCGTCGAGCGCGGCGGCGCCGGTCTCTCTCGGGTGTACGTGATCCGAATCCGTAAAGGGCTTGTTCAGAACGACGTTCTTGCCGAAGTTTTCGTAGACCGCTCTGATCTCCGCGTCGGTTTTGCCTATCTTTACCGTCGCCTGGTTGCCGTTTCTCTTTACGATATCGGCGCTGCCTTCAAAACCGGAGAAAAGTCCGTTCGCGTTGCAGATATCCGCGTAAACGCATACCGTATCACCTTCGGCGTACTCGCCGCCGCCTTCGGCGTTGACCGCCGTCAGCCTGTGCTTCGGTGCGTCCGTGATATCGGCGGTATCGTACAGCGGCGCGGCGGGTTTTGCTCCGCGTACTTCTTCAGAAGCCGTGACCGCCATTACAATGACGTTTTCGTCTTTCGGCAGGGTGAGTATGAGAGCGCCGTCCATATCTATCTCGTACATGCAGACGTTTGCGAATTTGTAAAGTCTGTCTCCGTCTTTATCGTGAGTGTGCGAATAGCTAACCGCGACCGGTTCGCGTTTGATGAACGCGCGATCGCCGGAGCCTTCCTGATCCCAACATCCGACGTCGCCGCTGAAATCGGGTATTCTGAACTTATATTCGGCTTTGCCGGCTTTGAACACGGCTTCTCTGTCGCCGTCGGCGCTTGCGGCTATGATATACGCCTTTTTCGTCTTGTTCGGAAGCCTGAGCTTCTGACCGCGGCAGATAACGGCGTTTGCCTTGCCGGGTTTGCCCATGACGAACGGTACGCCGCCGCATTCGACTTTATGTTCGAACAGTTCTTCCGGTATGGAGATGCCCTTGCCGAATTCAGCCGCGCCGTAATCGTAACGGCTCGTCGTCACGCGTTTGTCGTATTCGAGCGCGACGGGCTTGCAGAGCGGCTTTTCGACCGGGGTTTCATCGATCTTTAATGAGAACGTCTTGACTGAATAAGGCGTCATATCGAAATATACCGATCTGCCTTTGGATTCGGCTTTGACTCCGTTTTCTTCGTAGCCGTTGGTCTCTTTCGCGTCTTTTATATCGGCGGCGAGCGTCAGCCTTACGTTCTTCTGATCTTTGCCCGAAGTTTCTTGCACGCGAACGATCAGGCGGCTGCCCTTTTCCTCGCGTTTGATGCATCTTATTATCACGTTGCCGTTATTGAGCGAGGCGAATGAGAACGAATCTCTTCTGCCTCTGTGCTTGTCGGGTATGAAAGCGATCAGCGGGCTGTTCAGGCACGCCGCCTCGGCGACCGTGTCTTTTCTGTCGGCGCCGTGAGAGGTAAAGCCGTATCTGAAAATGTTTCTGCCGTGATCTTGCTTGTTCTGAGCCGAATCGTAACTGAAGTTGCCTTTCGGAGTATGTATCAGCGTGAGCCTCAGAGTGTTGTCGTTCGGCTTTTCCATGCCGTATTTACAGTCGTTTAAGATGGATACGCCGAATTTTCCGTCCGGATCGGACAGATCTGCCCACTGATGCACGAGGTGCTGGAAATACGGATAGCCGTCGGTGTTGCCGCCGACGTCGCATCCGAGCCCGAGATCGAACGTCGCTGTCGGACTGCTCACTGTGAGCGGGAACCCGGCGGAAAGGAGCGATCTGCATTCGCGCCACTCCACGTCGTTGTCGACGCTGACTCTGGCTCCGCCCGCGGTAAGCGATATTGTCTGCACGTATTCCGAGCCGCCTTCGCGCTTCGTGACGCGCAATGCGGCGAGCGCGGGTCCGTTCTCGGCTATCTCGACCGAGCAGACGCCGCCCACGTCTTTAAACGGCAGTTTCGTATCTTCGTATCTGATCTCCCACGACGGCCAGCGCGTGTTGTTGTCTTCTCTTATGCCGAGCGACGACGGAGCGGAGAGGAGCTCTCTCTGATGCTTCTTGTCATAGATCGAGCAGACGTTGCCGTTACTGTCAAGTGATACTTTATAGCGGCGGTTTTCAAGTCCGGAAAGCGATACGGAAAGTCCCGTCTTCATATCGCACGGCTGATCCGACGGCACTACGTTGAACACCGTGAAACTCACGGGTCTGACCTTCGCCGCGAATACGACGGATTTCACCCCGTCCTTTTCGGAGATCTGCGAGGGGACTTCGACTCCGTTCGCCGTATAGACTCTCGCGCAGTTAACGCCGTCGGGCAGAGGAACGCGCACGGCGTCCGTTCTTGAGAAAGAAACGGGGTTGTAAACGACCGCCGGTATTCCCGATACGTCGGTATCGAGTTTCGCCGCTACGGCGCCGACGGAGGCGGTGAGTTCGCGCGCGAGAATGTTCTGAGCGATAACGTAATCGTTATACGTGAATTTGTAAGCGTTAAGTATCGATGTGCCGGGCAGATCGTCGTGGAACTGATGCCACAAAAACAGTTTCCACGCGAAATCTATTCTTTCTTTCGGGTATTTTACGCCGAGCCATTTTGCGGCGGAGGCCGCGCGTTCCGCGGCGTCGGCGAGCTGTTCGCTCTTTCTGTTCCAGCGCTTGTTGATCGTGTGCGACGTCATCGCGCCGAAACCGTGCGGTATCAGCAGATTGCCGCGGTACGTCGGCAGCTTATCGATCTGCCTCTGCGTAAGGCTGTTGAATATCTCGTCGCTTGACGCGGCGACGACTTCGAAAGCCTGACCGTCGCCGTTTGCGTCGACGGCTTCGTTCAAGTATCTCGCCGATTCGTCTGACGCCGATCCGCCGTAATCGCCCGTGCCGAAATAAAGCATCTTTTTGGCGACGCCCGCGTATTTTTCGTTATGCTCGATCATTTTCAGATATTCTTCTCTGTCGTGGATCGGGCGTTTTCTCGGGTCGTTTTCAAAGTGCATCGTGTAATCGCAGCAGAGGAAAGAACCGATAACGTAGTTGCCGTCGGGTCCTACCCATTTGCCGAGGTCGACTCTCGGCGATTCCGTATCGGGCATCGGGCGCGTTACGCTGCCGTCCTTGTTGATTATAGGCGAGCCTACGCCCCATACGAGCTTCTGCGTTGAGAAGCCGTTGAGCCCCATATGAGCCGCGATGGATGGCAGAGAATAGCGGAAACCGAAGCAGTCGGTCAGGAATATATCCGTGCTTTTCTTGCCGAATTCGGATTCGAAAAATCCGTTCCCGTAAAGTATCTGCCGCATGAAAGCCTCGGACGACGGCACGTTCGCGTCGCTGGCGTCCCACTGGCTGCCCGCGACGTTCCAGCGGCCTGACGCCACGTATTCCTTCAGCTTTTCGTACTGATCGGGATAGTATTCCTTCGCGAGTTTGTAACGGAAAGCCCCTTCAAAGTTCATCACGTAATTCGGGTACTTTTCAAACAGCGCGAAGTTGTATTCGAGCGTGTTCTTTACGCAGTCTCTTATCGTGTCCTGTATCGTCCAGTTCCACTGGGTGTCGAGGTGAGCGTTAGAGACGACGTACAGTTTTTTCTTTCTTTTCATACAGAGCTCCTTTCGTAGTCCTTGATCGTATTTTACCATTTTAATCTAAGAATATCAAGTCTTTTTTTCAATTTTTGCCGTATTTTTTATAATATTCTGCATTTTGAAACGCCCTCCGGCGCAAGAAGATCAATTTTGCGTTTTTTCACAAAAATCCGTTGACAAGCGGCGTGCTTTTATGCTATTATATATCCGGCGGAACAACTCCGCAAAGCTGATAACAAGGAGTAAATAATTATGGAAAGACTCGTAGGTACGATCTCAAGAGGTATAAGAGCGCCTATCATCAGGCAGGGAGACGATATAGCCGCGATAGTAACGTCGTCGGTGCTCGCCGCGGCAAAAGCGGAAGGGTTCGAGTTGCGCGACCGCGACGTTATCGCCGTCACCGAGGCGGTCGTCGGACGCGCGCAGGGCAACTACGCGACGACGGATCAGATAGCGGCGGACGTAAAAGCCAAATTTCCCGACGGCCATATCGGGCTGATATTCCCGATCCTGTCGAGAAACCGCTTCGCGATATGCCTGCGCGGTATATCAAAAGGCGTAAAGAAGATAACGCTGATGCTCTCGTATCCGTCAGACGAGGTAGGCAATCACCTTTTCGACGATGAAACGCTCGACGACGCCGACGTCGATCCGTACAGAGACGTACTCGACGAGAAAAAATACAGAGAGCTTTTCGGTTACGTAAAGCATCCGTTCACCGGTGTGGATTACGTCGAATACTATAAACAGCTCATTAACGAAAGCGGCTGCGAATGCGAGGTCATATTCGCCAACGACTGCCGCGCGATACTCGATTACTGCAAAAACGTTATAAACTGTGACATACATACAAGACGCAGAACGAAGAAAAAACTGATCAAAGCCGGCGCCGGAAAGGTCGTGGGTCTCGACGAGATACTCACCTCGCCGGTAAACGGCTCCGGATATAACGAAAATTACGGTCTGCTCGGTTCGAACAAAGCGACCGAAGATACGGTCAAGCTGTTCCCGCGCGACTGCATGCCGATAGTTCTGCGAGTTCAGAGAGAAATTCTCGAAGCGACCGGCAAACACGTCGAGGTCATGGTCTACGGCGACGGCGCCTTCAAAGACCCCGTCGGTAAGATCTGGGAGCTTGCGGACCCGGTAGTCTCGCCCGCTTACACGCCCGGTCTCGAAGGCCAGCCGAACGAAGTCAAGCTGAAATACCTCGCCGACAACGATTTCGCTCATCTCAAAGGCGACGAGCTCAAAAAAGCGATAGCTGAATATATAAAGAAAAAAGACGCCGATCTCGTCGGCAAAATGGTTTCCCAGGGCACGACGCCGCGCCGTCTGACCGACCTTATCGGTTCGCTCTGCGACCTGACCTCAGGTTCCGGCGACAAAGGCACGCCGATAATACTCGTTCAGGGCTATTTCGATAATATGACGGCGGAATAAAATCAAAACAAGGCTGTACGTACGCCGTACGGCCTTTTATGTTTACTGACGAATGCAGAGGTTTTCTTCGCCCTGTACCGAATAAAGATCGCGCGGGCGGGTCCTCCCCTCTCCCGCCCGCGGCGCGATGCG
>JAEEJH010000015.1 GCA_016281775.1 Clostridiales bacterium
ACGGTGGCACGGCGTCGGGTACTCTGTACGGATCGCCTTTGAGCGTGAAATTCAGTCTCGCGGTACCGTATCCGGCGACGGACAGCGTCACGTCGTCGCCCGGAGCGAGCGGCACGCAGACGGCACCGCGGTCGGACGGGACCGCCGTGTAATGCAGCAGCACGTACCCGCCCTCCTTTATCGCCGCCGTATACGAGTCCTCGGCGATGCAGCGCCCGCCGGTCAGCTCGCCGTCGGTTATGATTCGGCAGACCTCGCATCTGCCCGGCAGTTTTACCGTGATCGACGCGTCCCTGTCGCCCGGCGCACAGAGCATGACGTAGCCTTCGCCCGGCTTTGACGCTTCGTATCCGTACGGCTCGTCGCGCCTCGGGTCGCCCGCGACCGTTCTGAATTCAAATTCATTGCAGATCCGGTCGAAAATGCGGTTTATATATCCGAAATACGCGGCGTCGGCGTCGTTCAGCAGCCTTACGTCTCCGTATAAATTGAGCTTCATCGTGCCGCGCATCAGGTTTGACAGTATCGTGCGGCGGAACGTCGCTCTGCCCTGACGGTAGATAGTGTCAGTCACGCCGACCATCGTGCCGCTGTCGTCGGTGTTTTTGAGCGGGAAGCAGGAGTCGACGTGATTTGACGTCATGCAGTCGTTATAATGGTTGACGGACGCCGTGAAATCGGAAAACGCCGAATCGGAAGGGCGCGGGTCGCCGCAGTAAACGTAATCGAGACGGCTGCTCCAGTAAGGCGAGACGGCATAGCCCGGTATGTATTTCACCGCGCCGATCCATTCGAGAGACGTTGTGAAGCCGTTGTACGCGAGGATCTTAAGTCCCGGCTTTTTTTGTCTCAGCCGGTCCATGACGTCCATGAAATAGCGGACCGCTCTCTCTTTGTTTTCGTGCGGATGGATCGAATGACCGTGCGCCGGGGTCGAACAGTCGAAAAAGCCGAAATCGAGCTTTATCATATCTATCCCGCACTCGTCGATCTGACGTGAAATACCCTCGTACAGCATGTCGGCGGTTTCTTTGCAGCCGAGACAGAGCGCGCCTCCGGCGCCGTTTTTCAGGTTTTCGGCGCCGGGCAGACCGACGCTTGCGCAGTTTATGTCGAACCACAGCCCGAACTTCATCCCCGCCTCTTTAAGCGCCGAGACTACCGGCGCCGGACCGTCGGGGAAGTTTTTCTTTTTGAACCGCGTATACGGGACGCCGGTCTCGAACCAGAAGGCGTCCATCAGATAATAATCGAATTTTACGCCGCTCCTGCGCTCGAATTCTTTCAGTTCCTTTATATTATCGAGCGTCATCTGCGCCGTGAGCTCCGGTCCGTCGACCGAGCCCTCGCAGTGAAGCGCCCAGTCGCAGTATACGCGCAGAGGTTCGTTTTTTATCGCGTGACGCCTGATATACGCCGAAAACGCCGTGAAAGGATCGCCGGCGGCGACGCCGTAAACGACCGGGAACGACGAAACGGTATCCGACTCGTCAAAGGGCGCCTGCGTGAAGTCGACGCGGTTCTTGATGATCCCGTTGTAACATACGGGGAATTCCGTTCCGGCCCACAGGCACGCGCCGCCGCTTACCGCGAATACCGGCTGACCTTCGCCGCCGCGGTACGGAGTCGCCGAAAGCTCTCTGTTCTCGGCGCAGATGCGCAGGACCTTGCCCGGCGTGCTCTGAGTCACGGTCACCGTCTTTGAAAAGCTGTCGCCGCAGTCGCGGTATACGAGCTCGACGCCGAAACCGTCGCCTTCGAAACGCATGACGATCCCGCCGTCCGCGCATTTTGACGATACGGGCGCCAGATCACCGGAGCAGTAAACGCGGCTGACGCCGTTCCTCTGTATCTGTACTGTGAATTCGTCCCTGCCGAAAAAATAAAAGTTCTCGCCGGTCAGCGCCTCCGTAAGGCAAAGGAAACCTTCGCCCGCGGCAAGTCTGCCGGACCCGTTCTCCAGTATATGCATAACATCCTCCGGTCGTTGGTCGTTTTTTTCATTATATCAAAACGGCGGTGAAAAGTCAATAGCGATGACGCCTGACGGATTTATAAAAAAGAGAAAAAGCCGCACGCGGCGGACTTTATTGTCTTGCCCGCGTTTGCCGGGCTTTTGCTGATAGCCGCATACGTCAGATTTACATTCAAAGGGAAAGGAAGGGTTTAATATACAGCCGAAAAAACAAAATTACCGTTATGATATATATTCAGTAGAGATCCGTAAGTCTTAATACTGGTTGACAAATCGGGAAAAATATGATAAAATAGAACAGAAACAGGCGGTAACGCATACGGCTCGTTTTTATTGTTTTGTTTCGGAGGAATATATGAAAAGAATATTTGCCTTTGTTATGTGTATGTTGTTTATATCGGCGTTTATCTGTTCCTGCAAAATAGAAACAGACCCTTTTGTCACGACCGACGAAATAGAAACGGATACTTTTGTAACGACCGGGGAAACGGGAGAAATGACCGGGAATCATGAAACCGCGCCGGATACAGAACCAACGGTCAACATATATGAGGATACGTCCTTTTTCGCTTTGAACAGACAGGATTCTTACGAAAAATACGGTATGTTATCGTTTTCACCTGCGCCGGAGGCAAATATGGACAACACTTACGACGGCTTGAATATGTACTCATACTCGATTATAGGCGAGGGGACCTCGACTCTCTGTCAATATGTGTATCCCGATACCTCCACTAACACGAAAGTCTGTAAAGACCCGCTGTGCAATCATAAAGGCGGCTGTCC
>JAEEJH010000172.1 GCA_016281775.1 Clostridiales bacterium
AAGATAAACGTACGGATCTTTAGGGATATCCGTTCCGGGCAGCACGGCGGTATACGTGTTGCCGGTGACGACGCTTGACATATCCAGCGTATACAGACCGCCCGAGAGCACCGCCTCGTGTTCCAAAACGGCTACGCGCCCGGTCTTTGCCACGCGCCCGGCGTCTCCGAAGGACTGTCTGTTGACGTATTTTGCAAGCAGGCCGCTTATGAGCCAGGACGACACGAGCGTCAGTATCAGCAGTATTGCGGCAAGTCTGAAGATCTTTTCGGTCGGCAGTTTTGCACCGTGCGAAGAGGACGTGCTCACAAAACCACCACCTTTCCCTGAGCTTTATTTATCAAGCCGTCCTTTTGACTTTATATCGTTTTTTTGCGTCTTATCATCCGGCGCACTCGGCGCGCCCGCGGTCCGAAGACGAAAACACGGCGCTCCGTATCCTCCGAAGCGCCTGATCTTTTTTAATAGAACGAATATTGCGTGCGGACGGAAAGATACCGGATAATGACGTGATAAACTATAATCGTTATAATTATATATTGTAATTTTTAATATGTCAATACATATTCGCTTAATTTATAAACTTTTTACTTTAAAATATTTTTGTTTTTTACAAACAGTCTTGCGGCTTTGCGTAAAAAAAGCGTCGTTTGCGCGGGGATCGCGCCGTAACGGGCTTTTTTATATACCTGCGCGTAGTTTTTAAAAACACGGGTTCAGCCGTTATCGCAGAACACGTTTGCGATTTTGAGCGAGGAACCGTTCTTCGTTCCCGCCGACGCGCAGATCACGCCGTCTCTGTAAAAGATACCGGTCCATACCGACGACTCTCCGTCGGGCGTGCCGAAAATGTTTTCCGGCGGCGAGAAGTGCGTTTTATTGAGTTTTCTCGCATCAGTTCCGTCCGAAAACATTATTTTCATCACGCTGTGATTATCGCCTTTGACGGTCGCGTCCTCGTCGGTCTGAAAGCTGATCGCCAGACGTCCGTCCGGCAGAAAGGCGACTCCCGGCGCGGCGGCTTTTGAACCCTTCGACGAAGGCGTGTATACCGTCCTCGGCTCGGACCAGTTCACTCCGTCCGGCGAGTATATCAGTTTAATGACGAACGGATAGCCTTTAGCGTGCTCCGTCGTACTCTCTATGGCGCAAAGATATCCGCCGTCCGGCGATTCGCACCATACGGGCATGCCGTCGCGCGATCTGTGGGCGCTGCCGTCGCTTATGACGGTGCGATCAGTCCACTCCGTTCCGTTCCATACGAGATATTCGATATTCTGATAATTCGTAACGGACGGGTGATCGTTTGCGTACATACATATCAGTCTGCCGTTCAGAAGTCCGAGGTACGGCTCCCACACGCCGCGGCCGCCGCCTGCGTCGGTATATTCGGCGACCTTCGAATGATATGTCCAGCTTTTGCCGTTATCGTCCGACACGCTGACCCGTAACGACGTGTAAAGACCTTTGCCGGTGTTTCCGACGGCGCGGTACGCGAGATACAGGCGCTCTCCGTCAAAGAAAAAGTTTACGTTAGCGCAGTTCAAGTCGGGGGCAAATGAAGCGTTCGCTTCGCCGTACCACGTTTTGCCGCCGTCGCCGCTTTTCGCGGTCTTTATCCCCTCCGACGTCTCGTACCCGGCGATAAGCTCGCCGTCGTTTGTGCCGTATACCCGCGGCGCCCACGAAAACGGGCGTATTATTATTTCTTTGCTTGCCTTGAAAGTGATATTTTCTTTAAGTTTCATTTCCGTATCTTCCGTTTCGCTCTCGTACGCGGTCTCCGTTACGGTGCCGGCCGTGACCGCCGCCGTTTCCGTCCGCGTACCGGACGCGGGCGCGTCCGTTGCCGGATCCGGCGCCGCCGCGGTACAGGCGCATAAGACGCAAAGGAGCGCCGCGATAACGGTAAAGATTATTTTCAGTTTCGTTTCTTTCATGCTTTCATTGACCGGACCGTATCCGTCAACCCCTTTTGTGTGTGCGAATCATGCGGTTTTCAACCGCTTTGCGCGGATCATTCCATCTCGCTTAATAAATGTTTATCATAATTACTCTTCAATTATGTAAACTAAAATGATAAATGATCAATTATGATTTCGCCTGCGGCGAAAATTATGAGTTCGGCTTGCGCCGAACATGATGATATGATCGCCCGAGCGCCTTATGTTGCCGAAGGCAACTCATAATTGCGCGAAGCGCATCATAATTCATAATTCGCCGTCAGGCGATCATAATTGCCGCTTCGCGGCTCACTCCCACTCGACCGTTGCCGGAGGCTTGCTCGTGACGTCGTATACCACGCGCGTGATGTTTCGAACCTCGTTCGTGATCCTTGCGGAGGCGCGGGCGAGCGTTTCGTAGGGCAGGCGGGTCCAGTCGGCAGTCATAAAGTCGTCCGTAGACACGCAGCGGAGCGCGACCGTATAGCCGTACGTTCCTGCGTCGCCCATGACGCCTACGCTTTTAGTATCGGTCAGAACGGCGAAATACTGGCTCAGTTTGCAGTCGAGGGGCTGTTTTTCGAGCTCGTGACGGAATATCGCGTCGGCTTCGCGCAGAGTATCCGCTTTTTCTTTCGTTATCTCGCCTATTATGCGGACTGCAAGGCCCGGACCGGGGAACGGCTGGCGCATAACGAGCGACTCGGGCAGACCGAGCCTGAGCCCTACGCGGCGCACCTCGTCTTTGAACAGATCGTGGAGCGGTTCGACTATCTTCTCAAACTCCATGACCTCGGGCAGACCGCCGACGTTGTGATGCTTTTTTATTACGGAGGCGTCGCCTTTTCCGCTCTCGATCACGTCGGGATAGATCGTGCCCTGAACGAGGCAGTCCGGTTTGCCTATGCTCTTTGCCGCGTCTTCGAAAACTCTGATGAATTCTTCGCCTATGATCCTGCGTTTGGCGCCGGGATCGGTGACTCCGGCGAGTTTTTTCAAAAATCTGTCTTCAGCGTTGACGCGGATGAAATGCGCTTCCGTTTTACTGAAAATGCGCTCGACTTCGTCGCCTTCGTTTTTACGCATCAGTCCGTGATCGACGAAAACGCAGTACAGTCTGTCGCCGACGGCGCGGCTCATGAGAGCCGCCGCGACCGACGAATCGACGCCGCCCGAAAGCGCGCACAGAACGCGCTTGCCTTCGAGTTCTGCCTTGTATTTTTCTACCGTGTTCTCGATAAAATCGTCCATTATCCAGTCGCCTTTACAGCGGCAGACGCCGAAAACGAAATTATGAAGTATCTGTCTGCCGTATTCGGTATGGGTCACCTCGGGGTGAAACTGTACGCCGTATAAAGAGCGCGCTTCGTCGCTCATCGCGGCGCAGGGGCAGTTTTCGGTCGTCGCAATTATCTCAAATCCCGCTGGGACTATGCTCACGTAATCGGTATGGCTCATCCAGCACACGCTTTTTTCGGGCACGCCGTCGAAGATCTTCGACTTTGTGAGCCGCAGATCGACTTTGCCGTATTCGCTGATATTGCCGGCGGAACGTATCTGACCGCCCGCCATATACGCCATGAGCTGATGGCCGTAGCATATACCGAGTATCGGTATACCGAGAGCCAGTATCTCTTTCGGGTAGTGAGGCGACGATCCGTCGTAGACGCTGTTCGGACCGCCGGTGAATATCACGCCTTTATATTCTTTTATTTCGTCAAGCGGCACCGCGCTGTAAGGGCGCACCTCCGCGTAAACGTTCATTTCGCGCACGCGGCGCGCGATCAGCTGATCGTACTGACCGCCGAAATCGAGAACGAGTATCTTTTCCATAACTTATAACGAAAGATCGACGACGATCTTCTCCGCTCCCTCCGTCAATGGCTTTATTTTTTTCAGATACGCTTCGGTCTGCTCCGCGGCTCTGCCGGTATAACGCGAAGGGTCGAGCAGATCGAGCATCTCTTCTTCGGTAAGCCCGAATTTGCCCGATTCGGCGAGGCGTTTGACAAGGTCGCATTTCCCGCCCTGTTTCATCTCCGCGGTCGCTTTCATCGAGCATTCTCTGATTATTTCGTGCAGCGCCTGTCTGTCGCCGCCGCGTTTGACTGCTTCCATAAGCAGATTTTCCGTTGCGATGAACGGCAGATATTCGTAAAGCGTTCTCTCGACGATCTTTTCGTTGACGACGAGCCCGTCGGTCACGTTTATGAGTATGCGCAGTACCGCGTCGGCACATAAGAAGCCCTCGGGCAGAGATATGCGTCTGTTTGCCGAATCGTCGAGCGTGCGTTCGAGCCACTGGACCGAGCCGGTCATGACGGCGTTCGCCGCGTCAGCCATGAGATATCTCGACAGCGAACAGACGCGCTCGCATCTCATCGGATTGCGCTTGTACGCCATGGCCGACGAGCCGATCTGATTTGATTCGAACGGTTCTTCGAGCTGTCTGTCGTGCTGCAGGAGGCGTATGTCGTTTGCCGTTTTATATGCGCTCTGCGCTATCGCCGACAGGCAGTTCAGTATCGCGGCGTCCGTCTTTCTCGGGTACGTCTGACCGCAGACGTCGAACCGGTCTTCGAAGCCGAACTCTTCCGCGATCAGTCTGTTCATCTCGTCGATCTTTGCCGTATCGCCCTCAAAAAGGTCGAGAAAGCTCGCTTCGGTGCCGGTAGTGCCGCGGCATCCGAGGAACTTTATGCGTTTTGCCGTGAAGTCGAGCTCTTCAAGGTCGGATACGAAATCCTGCAGCCAGAGCGAAGCGCGTTTGCCGACGGTGACCGGCTGAGCCGGCTGATAATGCGTATAGCCGAGAGTCGGCGTCGCTTTGTATTTGTCTGCGAATTCCGCAAGGTTCATTATGACCGTCAGAAGCTCTTTTCTGATGTATGAAAGCGCGTCGCGGTAAATGACGAGGTCGGCGTTGTCGGTGACGTAACAGCTCGTCGCGCCGAGATGTATTATGCCCGCGGCCGACGGCGCGGCTTTGCCGTACGCGTAAACGTGCGCCATAACGTCGTGACGGACTTTCTTTTCCCTCTCGGCGACGACGTCGTAATCGATATCGTCGGTATGCGCGCGAAGCTCGCTTACCTGCTCTTCGGTTATCGGCAGGCCGAGTTTACGCTCCGCGTCGGCAAGCGCGACCCAGAGCTTTCTCCACGTTCTGTATCTCGTATCGGACGAGAAAAGACCGAGCATATGATCGGACGCGTAACGCGACGATAACGGGGATTCGTATTTGTCTTTGCTCATAACTGCCTCTTATCTGTATATTATGCTGTCGCGCTCCGGTCCTACGGACACGTAGCCTATGTGACAGTTTATTTGTTTTTCGATGAATTCAACGTACGCTCTCGCCGCCCCGGGCAGTTCTTCCCACGTTCTGCAGGCTGAGATATCGGTTTTCCAGCCGTCGAGATACTCTATGACCGGCTTCGCGTCGTAAAGCTTCGACGGGAACGGGAATTCGTCCGTTATCCTGCCGTCGAGGCTGTAATGAGTACAGACGGGTATCTTATCCATATAACTGAGCACGTCCATTTTCGTCAGCGCGATGCAGGTGGCGGCCTGAACTTCCACGCCGTATCTCGTAGCGACGGTATCGAGCGGACCGACTCTTCTCGGTCTGCCGGTCTTTGCGCCGTATTCGCCGCCGGCTTCGCGGAGTTTTTCGGCGTTTTCACCGAACCACTCGCAGACGAAAGGTCCCTCGCCGACGCAGGTCGAATACGCTTTTACAACGCCGATCACCTCGTCTATCTTGGCGCCGGGAAAGCCCGAACCGATCGGGGCGAAAGCCGCGGTGGTGTTTGACGAGGTGGTATACGGATATATGCCGTAGTCGAGATCGCGCAGCGAGCCGAGCTGGGCTTCGAACAGTATGCTTTTGCCCCCGTTCTGCGCATTTTTAAGGAGCCTGCCGGTATCGCAGATAAACGGTTTTATCTTCTCGCCGTAATCGTCGACCCATTTCATGAGTTTTTCCATCGTATACGGTTCCGCACCGTAGACGCGCGTAAGCGTGAGGTTTTTCCACTCGAGCAGATCGGAAAGATGCGCGTAAAGCTTTTCTCTGTCGAACAGCTCGCCCGCGAGCACGGTCTTTTTCTGGTATTTGTCGGAATAGAACGGGGCTATGCCCTGCTTCGTCGAGCCGTATTTCTTGTCGGCGAGCCTCGCCTCTTCAAGCCCGTCGAGGTCGCGGTGCCACGGCAGTAAAAGCGAAGCGCGGTCGCTGATGCGCAGATTGGCGGGAGTCACGAATACGCCGTGTTCCGCCACGGTCTGAATTTCCTTTATAAGATTTTCCGCGTCGAGCGCGACGCCGTTGCCGAGTATGTTCATAACGCCTTCTCTGAATATCCCGGACGGGAGCAGATGCAGCGCGAATTTACCGTATTCGTTGATCACCGTGTGACCGGCGTTGCCGCCTCCCTGATACCTTACGACGACGTCGTATTTGCCGGTAAGCAGGTCGACCATTCTTCCCTTGCCTTCGTCACCCCAGTTTATGCCCACGATAGCGCAGTTCGACATAAAGATACCCCTTTCTTTTAAGCGCGGTTTTCAGCATTAAAACATTGTAATGATAAAACTTTCGACGTGAATTTTCAAGTATGTATTGTGTTATTTCGGTAAATTTTCTTTTTTTTCGCGCGTTTTATATAACGTTTTGCATTTTTGCACAATAAAAACTTGCATAACAGACGTTTTTTCTCGGTTTTTATACTTGACACGGCGGCGTTTTATAAATATAATTGCAATATGGGAACAAATATTCAGGCGGAGGTACGACGGATATGAAAAAACTGACCGAACTGTTCGGCGAGCTCGTTTTTGACGAACGCGTGATGAAGGCGCGTCTTTCCGAGCAGGTATACAAATCGCTGAAAAAGACGATAGACGAGGGCGAGCAGCTCGATATTACCGTCGCCGGCGCGGTAGCCGACGCCATGAAGGAATGGGCGGTCGAAAAAGGCGCGACTCATTACACTCACTGGTTTCAGCCGCTGACCGGCATAACCGCCGAAAAGCATGACAGCTTCATCTCGCCGTGCAAAGAAGGCGGCGTGATAATGGAGTTTTCGGGCAAGGAACTGATAAAAGGCGAACCGGACGCCTCGTCTTTTCCGTCGGGCGGTCTGCGCGCGACGTTCGAGGCGCGCGGCTATACCGCGTGGGACCCCACGTCTTACGCCTTCATAAAAGATAAAACGCTCTGCATACCGACCGCATTCTGCTCTTACGGCGGCGAGGCGCTCGACAAAAAGACGCCGCTTCTGCGCTCTATGGACGCGCTGAACAGACAGGCTCTGCGCATACTGCGGCTTTTCGGTAAAGACGACGTCAGATACGTCAAAGCGTGCGTAGGTCCCGAGCAGGAATATTTTCTGATATCAAAAGAGGTTTACGAAAAGCGCAAGGACCTCGTCTGCACGGGCAGAACGCTCTTCGGCGCAAGGCCGCCGAAAGGTCAGGAGATGAGCGATCATTATTTCGGTATGATCAAACCGAAAGTCGCGGAGTTCATGGAAGATCTGAACGTCGAATTATGGCGGCTCGGGATATTCGCAAAGACCGAGCATAACGAGGTCGCGCCGTCTCAGCACGAGCTCGCGCCGATATATACGACCGCGAACATAGCGACCGACCACAATCAGCTCACGATGGAAATAATGCAGAAGGTAGCCGCAAGGCACGGGCTGGTCTGCATCCTGCACGAAAAACCGTTCGCCGGCGTCAACGGCTCCGGCAAACACAACAACTGGTCGATACAGACCGACACGGGCGTCAATCTGCTCAAGCCCGGCGATACTCCGCACGAAAACGCTCAGTTTCTGCTCTTTCTCTGCGCGGTGATCAAAGCGGTTGACGATTATCAGGATCTGCTGCGCCTCTCCGTAGCGACCGCCGGCAACGACCACCGCCTCGGCGCGAACGAAGCGCCGCCCGCGATCGTTTCGATGTTTTTAGGCGACGAGCTCACCGAAGTGCTCGAAGCGATCGAAAACGACGCGCCGTACAACGGCGCCGGAAGGAAAGAGATGAAGCTCGGCGTGCCGACTCTGCCGAAATTCCTGCGCGACACGACGGACAGGAACAGAACGTCGCCTTTCGCCTTCACCGGCAACAAATTCGAGTTCCGTATGCTCGGCTCGTCCAACAGCATCGCCTGCGCGAACATAATGCTCAACTCCGCGGTCGCCGATACTCTGCGCATCTTTGCGGACAGGCTCGAAGCCGCGCCGGATATGAAAGAAGAGCTTCGCCTGCTGCTCAAGGAGACCGTAAGAGATCACAAACGGATAATATTCAACGGCAACGGCTACGACGGCGAATGGGTAAACGAGGCGAAAAAGCGCGGGCTTCTCAACCTGCGTACGACGCCGGACTGCATGCCCAAACTGCTCGATGAAAAGAACGTGAGGATGCTGACCGGTCTCGGCGTATTCTCGCGGATCGAGCTGAAATCGAGATGCGACATAATGCTCGAAAACTACGTCAAATGCGTCTGTATAGAATCGAACACGATGACCGATATGGCGAACAAGGAGATACTGCCGGCGATAACGTCTTACAGTTTGCAGCTTGCGGGATCGTCGATAACGAAAAAGCAGCTCGGCATGCCGTACGTATACGAATTCGAAACGGCGAACCGCCTTTCCGCACTCGCCGGAAAGATACTCGAAAAGACAAAGGAACTCGCCTCTGTCACCGACGAGGTAAAGCGCGTCGCCGACGTCAGAGAGCAGAGCCTCGCCGTGCGCGACAAGATGCTGCCGGTAATGGCCGATCTGCGCGCGTTCGCAGATGAAGCCGAATCGATCACATCGGAATCCGCGTGGCCGTACCCGACGTACGACAAACTGCTTTTCAGCGTTTGAGAAGCATCCGTCGCCGCCGTGGTTGAAGAAGATGATCAGAACTTCGGTATCAGAGGATATAGGAAAGCATGCACGAATAAACGATCACTTCGCTTATTGAACATTATAAAAGTAACGGTCGTATCATTTAACGGATACAAGCGTTACTTTTTTGCATTTGCCCGAAAGCCGCCGGTTACGGCGCTTACATATCGCTCGCTATTCCTGCGTCCTTCGGGTAACGTCTGCACTGACCGTTCGATCCCGGGAATACCCCCAAAAGTGATTAGGATATGCCACACGTTAGGTACGTGCGCGTAGGGGTCGGCGCATACGAGAACCCCCAACGCTCTCAAGTTCGCGTCGGGGAACCCCTACGACGACCCGCTGACAAACGACTATATCGGTTCAAACGGGCGATTCGTGAATCGCCCCTACGACCTACGAATAACATCCGCACAAACCTCTTCTAACGGCGGGAGCAAGCCCCCGCCCTACCGTCCTCCGAATAACGTCCGTGCTAACTGTTCGTTTTTGGGGTTC
>JAEEJH010000173.1 GCA_016281775.1 Clostridiales bacterium
ATTAACGAGCGACGCGAGTGGCTTCATTAGTCGGCAAAGCCGACGTCTTCATTTTTTGCGATTTCAAGCGGTTTGGTTTAACGATGAATATCAGACCGTATAAAATCAGATTTTTTATCTTTTTTTCACTTTTGCAATTTCGTTCGTTAATCACAAAAAAATCAGCAACCAAGGTTGCTGATTTTTTTATCCAAGCCGCAAAGGAGGCTTGGTATGTAATCAGCGCGTAAGCGCTGTATGTATCCCTTTATACCTCATGATCCTCTTTTTTTGCGCCGCCCGCGCATATCAAGTAAAAAATCATATTAATTAGTTATTATTCATCTTGACAATAGAGCAAAAATAAGTTAAAATATAATCGCTATCAAACATAAAAAAATGCTTAACGGCGGAAGCGGAGATTTTGAGTACAAGATTCCGTGGATTATTCCATCCTACCGCGACTGGCAAGACAAATATATGTCATGGCTTTACGATATTACTCATCACATCGACTCTATGTCTGGCTATATAAATGATGGCGTATATTTTGAAAGCAGCGTTATCGAGAAGAAGGGCGTTTTTCACAAGCGCTACGATATTAAAGTACGAGCCCGTTTCCATGATAAAATCGGTGAAGTCGCGATTGATCTGCTGAAACACCTGGAAGCATATATGAAAAAAGAAAACATAACTTTTACATATGATGAAATTTCAATAAAAGGATACGTGTCCGAAACGTACAAAATCAAGCTAAACGGTACTGATATAAAAGACGGTTTCAATTTTATGATATATAACAGCTTTGGTGACGGGAAATATCACGGAGTGAAAGAAGCAATGACCTCTTTAACCGTCGTCTGCAAAATAAACCGTTAAAAGCGTTTGATTCATAATAAGATGACCGACCGTTATTGAGCGTGGATTTTTATGTGCCGTCTGAACGATGATTGTTTTCACTGCCTTTAACAGTATTGCCGGCGGATCCGTCCGCGCAGGTTCGGGGCAAAAGAGAACGCTGCACGGAAAAGGATCACGTGCGCCGGAAATCAGAATGCGCCGCGTTCAGAGAACTGAATAAGCTTTGCGGCAGTCGCGCAGGTAAATCGGATCTTTTCAAATATCCTCGCCGGCACGCGTTTCAAAAGCGTTGTACCAAAATCAAAAGGATGATCCAATATGATAGCCATTAACAAACGAAAAATCAGCATTTGTATTCTATTGTCGATCGTAACATGCGGCATCTACCGGATTTACTGGGATTATCTGCTTATCAAGAATATCAGGGCGATTCAAAAAGATGAAACAAGCTGTATCGGTGAAATGCTGTGCTTGGTACTCGTACCGTTTTACTCATTGTTCTGGTGGTTCACAAGAGGCAAGATCGTAAATGATATCTTCGGCGAATACGGTTGCATTGCAATCGGCAACGAAATTGAATATTTGATCCTCGGTATTTTAGGACTTTCAATCGTTTCCATGGCGATCATGCAGAACGATTTTAACTCTTTCGAATCCGAATCCGCCCGATCAATTCAGCATGACGCCCCAAAAAAGATAAAGGTCGGTAAGCTTGTCAGCAGGAAAGAAGCTTCCGTGTTTCCGAGCAGGACCGTGTCGTTTAAGGAACGTTTTAAATTTCATTATAAAAAACGCCGTAAAAAAACCGAAACCTGCGGGATTCATCTTAGCAATATATCCGAAGTGATATTTTCTTATAATCACCAATTGATGTGTTCTTTTGCGCCGTTTAAAGATTTAGCAGATCTTGATCCGGTATTTCAGAGTTTTTTTAACGCCGGATTTACAGCCTCCAGTTTCTCAATAGAAGAGGATCACGATCACAGTTATTCCGGAGATCCGTCATATGAAATAAGTGAATACCGGGACTTTATCCGGCTGAGAATTGGCGGAATTGAATCTTATTCTACTTGCCTTTTACATGACGGCAAACCCGTTTTTATAACCGGAACGGATAACAGAATGATTTTTTCCGTTTCCCGTTATCGCAGTTATCATAACGAAACGGTGGATGATTGTTCAAAAGCGCTTGTCTGTTTTATAAAAGATTCGGCGCAATTAGAATGGTCCGCTGCAATTATCGATCAACACTCCGGCGACTCTTAACCGGTTATTTACAATCCGAACAAAACGGCAAATTCGAACAGGGATCCGGAGTACCGCCGGCGTCGGAGTAAGACACAATTTCAGCATTGGGTTCAGTAATGAAAAAACGGTTTTTGTCTCATCAGCCGGTTTTTAATGATAAGTTTCCAAAAGACAGCAGCGTTACGTGGCGCGTCAAAGGATTCAGACAGTATGTATATTGAGGTATCGAAAAATGTCATTAGTGGAATTTGATTCTGCTGCAAGCAATATTTTTTACAACTTCGAGACGGAAAACGAGTTTTTTGCCGAGATTGCAGCATATCGTTTTACTGATTTTCTGCCGTTGGAATCATTGGACTTTCATCCGTCGGAATATAGGCCGGGAGGCTATTATGTAATCTTCGTTGGAGAAAGGCACTCTGTGTTTGAGAACGGCGTTTGTATTTACTGCAATACTAAATTTACAGGTGATGAGAATTCACTGTTTCGAGGCCGTTACAATGCCTATTCGATTTATCTGGCCGGAAATTTCAAAGCGAAAGATTTTGACCGTTTGAATGATGCCGAGAAAAATGAATATTATGAATTTCACGGCGTTTGGAGTCAGAATCAACACAAGATGTATGCGCTTGACAAAGCAATTACAGCGGCGAAAAAACTGTCTGTTAAATTGAATTGCCGCACCGCCGTTGTTCGGCTCGTCGAAGATTATGATATGCGGTAATAATTGTCTTCGGGTGTTGCCTTTAGCAGTGGCCCGGCGGGCTTTATTCAGCATACCGCCGATCTTATTTTCTTGACACCGCAAAAAAGCAGCTCTCCGCTGCTTTTTTTGTCAGGGCCGCAAAGGCGGCTTTATTCTCGATAAAACGTCCGCAGCCGTATCTTTGCCGCCTCTTTTATAACGTACCACCCTTCCGTTTTTGCGCCGCGCGCGCATATCGGGCGAAAAAAATCATATCATATTACAAAATAAATTATTATTCATCTTGACAATAGAGCAAAAATAAGTTAAAATATAATCGCTATCAAAAGAAAGGAATATATCTGGTATGGCTGAAGAACTGTTTGAAGAAGACGAGATCATAACCCTTACGGACGAAGACGGCAAGGAAGAGAGATTCATCGTGCTTTGCGTTATCGAGTATAAAGGTAAGGAATATTACGCGCTTCTGCCTGAGAAACCCGCAGACGACGGCGAAGACGGATACGTAATTCTCCGCTCCGATGAAGAGGAAGGCGAAAGCATGCTCGTCACCATAGACGACGATGAAGAATTTGACGAGGTCGCCGATCAGATCGACGAATATCTCAATTCCGAGATCGACGAAGACGACGAATAAGCGTTCGGACGCTGTCCGGCAGATCCTGCTTGGTTAGTGATAGAACAGGCATTAAAACCCACGAGAGAACTATGGAGTCCGGGCTTCCCGCGACGGGATGCAGACCTCCTCTGCTTTCCCTGTTCAAGGCTTATGCCGCACGGTTTGCAGAGACGTTGGGAGCGCAAAGCGCGGGAGAGGACACCAACCTGCACGGGCAGGGTTTCTCAATACCTGATCTACACGGCCTGGCGGGATATTTGTTTTTAAATGACCCTTGCGGATCATTCAAAAGTGATGTGTTCCGCTTGCGCGGAACATGATGTTTGACTTTGTCAAATGATGTTTGTCCGCAAGCGGACAAATGATGTCCGTTCGCTTATGCGAACGGGTTATGGGAGAAAAATATATGAAAAAATACGAATTCAAAAAGGCTGCTCCGGTATGGATAAAAGGTGAAGAGAAGGAAATGAACGTTTCGCTTTGCCTTTCCGCCGTTTTTTCCGGCGAAAGCGCGAGCCTCTCTGTTACCGGGCATTCGCTTTATCAGGTGTTTTTAAACGGCAGACTTATTGCGGAAGGTCCGGCGAGAGCCGGTCACGGCTTCTACCGCGTCGACCGTCTCGATCTTACGCCGCATCTTGCTGACGGTGAAAACAGGGTCGAGATAATCACGGCGGGATATAACGTCAACAGTTTTTATCTGCTCGACGAACCGTCTTTCGTCTGCGCCGAGCTTTTCGTCGACAGCGTATGCGCCGCCGCGACCGGCAAAGACGGATTTACGGCGAAAGAATATTCCGGCAGAGTGCGCAAAGTGCAGCGATATTCGTTTCAGCGCCCGTTTACCGAGGTCTATTCTCTGCCGTCGGAAGACGCCGACGCCGAACTTGAGATCACGGCGGACAAGAAATTCATATCGAGAGACGTACCTTACCCGGACTATGAATTCACGCCGTTTGAGCGCGTGATAAAGACGGGGACGTTTGAATATAAGGACAGAGAACGTTATTACGGCGACAGATCGGTGACACGCATTGACACGAAGCTGAAGGGCTACCCGATGGACGAGCTGACCGTGTTTTCGATGAAAGAGGCTGAACGGCTCGAATGTACGGGCTCGACGTGCGATCTGCCCGCCGGAAACATCGAGATCGACGGCAACGGATTCGTTATCGCCGATATCGGCGCGGAACTGACCGGCTTTTTCAGCATGGATATACAAACCTGCGGCGGCAGACTTTTCATTATCTTTGACGAGATACTGTCGGGCGGCGACGTGAACCCCGGCAGGCTCGGCACCGGCAGCGTGATAATTTACGATCTTCTGCCCGGGAAATACCGTCTGTGCAGTTTCGAGCCGTATTCGTGCAGATACGTCAAAATAGTCTGTGAAAAGAAGACGGAAATACATAACGGCGGAATGATCCGTTTTGAATATCCTTCAAAGCCGATCAAACAGGCGCCCGATCTGCCTGACGAACAGCTCCGCCGCATATACAAAGCCGCGGTCTCGACTTTCAGGCAGAACACGGTCGATATTTACATGGACTGCCCGTCGCGCGAACGCGCCGGCTGGCTCTGCGACAGTTTTTTCACCTCGCGCGTAGAGTACGCGCTGACTGGAAAGAGCCTTGTCGAACGCAATTTTCTGGAAAACTTCATAATGCCCGAAAAGTTTGAATTTCTGCCCGAAGGCATGCTGCCGATGTGCTACCCGTCTGACCATAACGACGGAACTTACATACCGAACTGGGCGATGTGGTACGTGCTCGAGCTCGAAGAATATCTTTGCCGCTCGGGCGACGCGGAGTTCGTCGCCGAGGCAAAAGAGCGCGTGCTTGCTCTGCTTTCATTTTTCCGCGGTTTTGAAAACGGCGACGGATTGCTGGAGCGGTTAAAAAGCTGGATATTCATCGAATGGTCGAAGTCGAACGAGCTGACGCAGGATATAAACTACCCGACTAATATGCTCTACTGCAGATTCAAGCGAGCTATCGCTTCGCTTTACGGTATGCCGGAACTTGATGAAGAGGCGGACAGGCTCGCGCAGACGATACGCGAAAAGTCTTTTACCGGCAAATGGTTCTGCGACAACTCCGTTTACGGCGAAGACGGGATTGCGCGTCTTTCGGGCTTATGTACCGAAAGCTGTCAGTATTACGCATTCTTTACCGGCGTTGCGACGAAGGAGCTTTATCCCGAGCTTTGGGCAACGCTCGTGAACGATTTCGGACCGGAGCGTAAAAAAGACAACAAACACCCCGATATATTCTTCGCAAACGCTTTTATAGGCAATTATCTGCGGCTCGAGCTCTTATACAGAGAAGGTCTGTACGATAAACTGCTGACCAATATACGCGGCTATTTCGACTATATGGCGAAAAAGACCGGCACGCTTTGGGAAAACGACGGCGATTACGCCTCCTGCAACCATGGCTTCGCTTCGCACGTCGCCGTGTGGCTTTGCGGTATATACAAATGATCGCATTCTATACAGAGCCTTACCTGCTCTCGACCGATCCCGGTCATAAAATGGACGTCGTCTGGATAACGGACCGCCCCGACGGAGGATACGTGCGTTTCGGCTTCGACGAAACGCTCGGAAGCGCCGTCAAAGCCGTTTGCGAAGAGATCTTCGGCATAAGAGCGCCGGCGACGGACGGCGGATACTCGGATATCAAAGAAGAAAACCCGCCGCTTACGCTTTACCGCTGTATTGCCGAAATAGACGGATTGGAGCAGGGACAGAGAGTATATTACCGCTGCGAGTGCGGCGGCGAGATTACAAAGACATACGATTTTCACACCGCGCCGAAACCGGGAGAGCCGTTTAAGATCGCGCAAATGAGCGACTTACAGGGCATAAATCCGTGCGCCGACACGGTATATAAGATCGGCTGTTTTGAGCCTGATCTGATACTGTTTTCCGGCGACGCGACGTTTCACCCGTGGAGAGCGGATCAGTGGTTCGACATCCGTCACCCCTCTCAGACGGAAGAACAGAAGAAACTCGCCTTTTTTCCCTGTATGCAGCAGCAAAACGGCGCAAAGCTTATGCAGTACTGCCCGACGTTTTTATGCGTCGGCAATCACGAATCGGACGATATGCGGCTCGTGTTCGACCGCGAATATTCGTCTCACGGTGAAAACTGGAGCTGGAGCGTTTTCATGCAGCTGTTCTCTCCCCTTTTTCCCGACAAAGACTATTCGCTTACGGGTAAGCGGTATTATTCTGCCGATTATTCCGATCTGCATATAACGGCTCTGTCGGTACAGAGATGCGCCGGCTGGGGTGCGTACGATTACCCGGGCTGGCGGCTGACCGACCCGATAAACGAGGGTTCCGAACAGGCGAAGTGGCTCGAAGAAGACCTTGCAAACTCAAAAGCGCGTTTCAAATGGGTCATAATGCACTGGCATCTGTTGAACAGGGGGTACGACACGCAGATTAAACTCGGGCCGCCTCTGATTGAAGACGGCAAGGTCGCGGATTACCCCGACGACTGTACCGACTATCTGATGGGCGTATTTGAAAAATACGGAGTAAACGGCGTTAGCTTCGGGCATTCGCACGTTTACGAGCGTTATCTCGTGAACGGAGTGCACTATATCGAGGCGGCTTATCTCGGCTACTGTTACAGACGGGAAAACGAACCGCTGCACCCTCTCGGATTCTCGCCGGAAGTTGAAGACAATTCACAGCAGTCGTTTCTCATTATAAGCCGCGACGAAAACGGACTCACCGGCAGAGGCTATCACGCGAAAGACGAACCCGAACTATTTGACGAATATAGAATAGCCGATAACGGCGAAGGATAAAAAATGATCATCGACAGCAAAGGCAACAAATGGTACAAAGGCAATCTGCATACGCATACGACGTCAAGCGACGGGAAGCTGCCGTCCGGCGAATCGGCAAAACTGTATAAAAGTCTCGGTTACGATTTTCTCTCTTTTACGGATCACTGGATAACAAGCGAGACGTCCGATTACGAAGGGATGCTCCTGATCTCGGGCGTCGAATACGACGTTTTCGACGGCGATTCGTGCTATCACATAGTCGGGCATTTTCTTGACGAAAAACCGAAACTCTTTCTCGGCTGTACGCCGAATGAGATAATAAGCGAGATCAGGCGCTGTAACGGCACGGTGACGCTCGCTCACCCGGCGTGGTCGCTTCAGCGGCCGCACGAAATGGCGGCGCTCGATCACGTTGACTTTACGGAGATATACAATTCCGTATCGGGCTATCCGTACTCGGCGCGCCCCTATTCCGGCACGCTGATCGACGTGGCGGCGATGCTCGGTTTCCGCGCCGTGCTGACCGCGGCAGACGATACGCACTACTACGAAGAAGACGCCGGCAGAGGCTTCGTATACGTCAAAGCGGATACGCTTTCGCCGGATTCGGTAAGAAAAGCGCTTCTGCGCGGCGACGTGCTTGCAAGCGAGGGACCGTTTGCGGAATGGCGCGTCGATAACGGATTTTTCAAGGTCCATATTCCTGACGGATGCGAGCACGTACAGTTTTTCACGTCACGGTGCTGGAACCCGGACACGACCTCGCGGGGCGGCACTGTTTACGACGCGGAGTACAAGATCAAATCAAACGACAGATTCGTGCGCGCCGAGATCGTCGGGTTTGACGGCAAAACGGCTTACACTCAGTATCATTTCATTGACGGAGGTTCAGGATGAAGACCGATATAGGCATATCGAGCGCGTGTCTTTTTCCGCTTGAGACGATACGCGCGGTCGAGGAATGCGCGGACGCCGGTTTCGGTATCGAGGAGATATTCATAAACACCGACAGCGAACTGACCGGACCGTATTTCAGAAAGCTCAGACGGACGGTAAGAGAGCGCGGAATAAAGGTAACGTCCGTTCACCCTTTCACGTCGGGCTACGAAAACGTGCTTTTCTTCGTCGGTTACGACAAACGTATCGCAGACGGAGCCGAATACTATAAAAAGTATTTCAACGCCGCCGCCGAACTCGGCGCGAAATACGTCGTGTTCCACGGAAACAATATGAAAAACAGGTTCTGCGGGTTTGAACGGTACTGTGAGATATTTCAGTACATAAATTCCAAAGCCGAGCCTTTCGGGGTGGAGCTGATACACGAAAACGTATCGGTCAGCGTCGCCGCGGATCCGGGGAATATCAGAATGCTCCGGAAGACCTGCCCCGATATGCGTTTCGTATTTGACGCAAAACAGGCTTGCCGCGGAGGATTCGATCCTTACGAAGTTCTCGACGCGATAGGCGACGCGGTCGTTCACGTTCATATCAACGACTACGATCTGAAAAACAGAGAGTGCAGACCTCCGTGCAAAGGCGATCTGGATCTGCGCCGGATACTGAGAAAGCTCAGATCTCTCGGTTATAGCGGCGATATGGTAGTGGAAGTATACCGCGAGAATTTCAGTGATATTTCGGAGCTGTCCGAATCGGCAGCCGGGCTGAAAAAGCTCGTTGAAGAAATAAACGCCGAATGAAAAGTGCAGGTTTAACAATATATATCTTGCATTTTAAAATAATATATGATATTATGACCGTAACAGAATAAAAGGAGAATAAGTTATGCTGAATATCAGAAAAGAAAGAACGAAAGAACCGAAAATAAAGCCGGATTATTCAAATCTCGGTTTCGGCAGATATTTCACCGACCATATGTTCCTTATGAATTACAATAAGGAGCTCGGCTGGTACGACCCGAGAATAGTGCCTTACGCGCCGCTTTCTCTCGATCCGTCGTGCATGGTCTTCCATTACGCGCAGGAAATGTTCGAAGGGCTGAAGGCTTATACGACGCCCGACGGCAAGATACAGCTTTTCCGCCCGGACAAGAACGCCGAGAGAATGCAGAATACGAACGAACGTCTCTGCATACCGTATCTGTCAAAGGAAGATTTCATACAGGCGATATCCGAGACGGTCATGTTCGATAAGGACTGGATACCGAAAGAGATCGGCACCTCGCTTTACATCAGGCCGTTCATTATCGCGACCGATCCGCAGCTCGGCGTGCATCCGTCCAAAACTTATATTTTCTGCATAATCCTCTCCCCTGTCGCGGCGTACTACGCCGAGGGCATCAACCCCGTCAAGATATTCATCGAGCGCGATTACGTGCGCGCGGTAAAGGGCGGCACGGGCTTCGCCAAAGTCGGCGGCAACTACGCTTCGTCGCTGAAAGGGCAGGAGAAAGCCGAGAAATACGGCTATTCGCAGGTGCTGTGGCTTGACGGTATAGAGAGAAAATACATCGACGAAGTCGGCGCGATGAACGTGTTCTTCGTTATCGGCGACGAAGTCGTCACTCCGTCCCTTGCGGAGGGCAGCATACTGCCGGGCGTTACGCGCGCTTCGTGCATAGAACTGCTGAAGAGCAAAGGCTATAAGGTCAGCGAGAGAAAACTCTCCGTTGACGAGCTTTACGCCGCGTATGACAGAGGCGATCTCAAAGAAGCGTTCGGCACGGGTACGGCCGCGGTCATCTCGCCTATCGGTTCGCTTGACGACGAGAACAAAAAAGCTCTCATCAACGGCGGAAAGATCGGTCCGATCTCGCAGATGCTTTACGACACGCTCACCGGCATACAGTGGGGCGTGATACCCGATCCGTTCGGCTGGACAAAAGTCATAGGCTGATGGAATTCATAATCCCGCCTGAGAATGATGGAAAACTGCTCCGCGAGTATTTGCGGAGTTTTCCGTTCATCTCGGGCGGTATTTTGACCGGACTGAAAAAGACCGGCGGTATAACCGTCAACGGTCTGCCCGTCACGGTGCGTCATACGCTTCACGCGGGCGACGTTTTATGTATCGAGTATAAAGACACAGCGGAAAGTTCCGTAAAACCGGTACGTCTGCCGCTCGATATCGTTTATGAAGATGAAAACATGACGGCGGTGAACAAGCCGTCGGGCATGCCGACGCATCCGTCGCACGGCCATTACGGCGACACGCTCGCCAACGCTCTCGCATATCATTATAAGGACGAAAACTACGTTTTCAGAGCCGTGAACCGCCTCGACAGAGATACGTCGGGCATCGTACTGACGGCTAAGAGCCGTCTTTCGGCGTACGCGCTCGCCGATACGATGCGGCGGGGCGGCTTTAACAAAGTCTATTACGCGTTATGCGAAGGCGCGTTATCGCCGTCTTCGGGTATAATAGATAAAAACATAAAAAGAGAAAAAGAGAGCATAATAACGCGCACGGTGTGCGGCGATGACGAAGGCAGACGCGCCGTGACGGAATATGAAACGGTCAAAACGTTTTACGTCGGAGATATATTGTACTCTTACGTAAGGCTGACGCCGAAGACCGGGCGCACGCATCAGCTCCGCGTGCATACCGCGTATATGAACGCCCCGATCTCGGGCGACGGTCTTTACGGCAGCGGGAGAGACTCCGTTACCGGCTCGCTCGCGCTTCACGCGGCGGAGCTTTCGTTTACAAACCCGTTTTCCGGCGAACCGGTAACGCTGAAAGCCGGTCTGCCTCAGAGCTTTGAAAGGATATTAAAAGAAAATGGCTGAGAAAACCGAGAAAAAAACAAAGCCGAAAATCAGCTTAAAGCAGATACTGTCGCCCGCCGCGGCGGTTTTTACCGCTTATTTTCTTATCGGTCTCATCGCGACGCTGATCTCGAAACAGAGCGCGGCTTTCGCCGATTTCTGGCAGACGCGCATCGCGTCGACGCCGAGAGCGATACTCGCTTTGCTGACCGATTTCTTTCCTTTCTCGCTTGCGGAAACGCTGATACTGTCGATACCGCTGATGCTCGCCGCGGTAATATACAAATCCGACAAAATCACGGAAAAGCCCGGCGGCACGCTGCGCTTTGCCGTAAACGCCCTGTCGGTATGTCTGCTCATTTTCGGCATGCTGTTTTTCAATTTCTCGGCAGGTTACAACACTTCTCCGCTCGCGTCACGTCTGGGTCTGTCGCGCGAAAAGGTAAGCGCGGAAGAACTGTACGACACGGCGGATAAGCTGTTATATCAGCTAAATGAGGACGAAAAAGAAATAGATTTCATATACGGCGGCGCTTCGGTAATGCCGTACGACGTGAGCGAACTCAATAAGAAACTCAATCAGGCGTATAAAAAAGTCTGCGAAAAATACGGTTTCATTTCGGATTTTCGCACGAACGTAAAGCAGGTCGCGTTATCGGAACCGTGGACTTATACGCATATTGCCGGCGTTTACACGTTCTTCACAGGCGAGGCGAATATAAATATGAACTTTCCCGATTATACTCTGCCCTACACCGCCGCGCACGAGATGGCGCATCAGCGCGGGATAGCGCGTGAAGACGAGGCGAACTTCGTCGCGTTTCTCGTCTGCGCCGAAAGCGACGATCCGTATATAAGGTATTCCGGTTACGTCAACGTTTTCGAATACGTTGCGAGCGCGCTGAACAAAGCCGATCCGAAAATGTATTCTTCGCTTTACTATTCGTCTGTGCCGGAAAATCTCAAAAACGAGATGAAATCGTACAACGCCTTCTTTGAAAAATACAAAGAAAACACCGTGGCGAAGGTATCGGGCAAGATAAATAACGGTTATCTGCAGTCGCAGGGAGTGCGTGAAGGGTCGCGCTCGTACAATCTCGTCGTCGATCTTGCCGTCGCGTATTATAAAAACGACAAATAATATAAATTTTTTATTAAAAATAAGAATTTTTAAAAAAAACATTTGCTTTTTGGAAAAAATGTGTTATAATGATTCGGGAGTCGGATAAGAAGACGTTTTTTTGCGTTTGATCCGGCTATATCAGCGTTTGAGGACATAGTATGGATTATTTTGTAGTTAAAGGCGGAAACGAGCTTTCCGGTCAGATAGAAGTCAGCGGCATGAAGAACGCCGCTGTCGCGGTCATTTTTGCGTGTTTTCTCATTGAAGACAAATGCGTGCTTGAAAACATTCCCGACATAAGCGACGTACGCACGTCGTTTTCGATACTGCGCGCCATGGGAGCGACGGTCAGATACCTCACGGAGACGACCGTGGAGATCGACTGCACGAACGCCGAAGGCGGCTGTTCGCCTTTCGACCTCGTTCGCAATATGCGCGCGTCATATTATCTCGTCGGCGCGGAGCTCGGCAGATTCGGCAAAGCGAAGACCGGCTGCCCCGGCGGCTGCGACTTCGGCATAAGACCGATAGACCAGCATATAAAGGGTTTTGAGGCTCTCGGAGCGAACGTCACGTCCGAAGGCGGTTATATAGAAGGCAAAGCGCAGAGCGGCAGGCTCAAAGGCTCGAGCATCTATTTCGACCGCGTATCCGTCGGCGCGACGATGAACATAATAATCGCCTCGGTGCTTGCGGAGGGCAATACGGTGATAGAAAACGCCGCGCGTGAACCGCACATAGTCGATCTGGCGAACTTTTTGAACACCTGCGGCGCAAAGATCACCGGCGCCGGTACCGACGTGATAAAGATCAAGGGCGTAAGCTCTCTTCACGGCTGTACCTACGCGCTGATCCCCGATATGATCGAGGCCGGCACGTATATGATCGCCGCCGCCGCGACCGAAAGCAGGCTCAAAATAACGAACGTTATACCGAAGCACCTTGAATCCATCTCTGCAAAACTCGAGGAAATGGGCGTCGAGGTCGAAGAACACGACGATTTCGTGATCGTTTCGCGCAAGGGCAAGCTCAAGAAAGCGAATATACTTACTCAGCCTTATCCCGGTTTTCCGACGGATATGAACCCGCAGATGTGCACTCTGCTCTGCCTCGCCGAAGGCGTGTCGAACATGACCGAGAACGTGTGGGACAACAGGTTCCGCTACGTCGACGAGCTGACGAAAATGGGCGCGTCGATAAAGGTCGTCGGCAAGACCGCCGTGATCGAAGGCGGCTCCGGCTTCGTAGCCGCGCCGGTAAGAGCGGTCGACCTGCGCGCGGGCGCCGCGATGATAATAGCGGGGCTGTGCGCGTCCGGCAAGACGACGATCGAAGACATACATCATATCAAACGCGGTTATTACGATATAGTGGGCAAACTGAGATCCGTCGGGGCCGATATACGCGAGATCAGCGTGGCGGATAAATAAGCCGCGGACAAATTCGGGACCGGTCGATGATCCGGTCCTTTATCATCAGAAAGAAAGGAGACGCGGAATGAAAAGCGGCAATAAATCAGTCTATCGCGGAATGCAGGTCAAAACGAGCCGTTCGGCGAAAATAATAATAGCGCTTCTCATAATCATAGTTATAACGCTCGCCGCGCTTCTTTTCAAAGACCGCATCGCGAAGCTGCTGGAGCCGGACGTCACGTATCCCGACACTTCTTCTCTGCCGGCTGACACGAACAACGCCGCGCCGGCGAAGACGGCGGAGGACACGGCTGACAGATCCAAACCGAAGCTCACGCGGATAAGCGCGTCAAACTACGCGTCCGACAGAGGACCTCTTATCGTAGTCAACGCCTCGACGCCGTACGTGTTCAAGGACGAAGACGCGGAACTTCTTACGAATCTTTATACGGCCGATCACCCCGGCTTCTCGCTCGCCACGATCTCCGAATCGCTTTTGCCGGAAGCCTACGCGGCGTTATACAAGATGACCGGCAAGTACGTCGATATGTACGGCTTCTGCCCGATAATGGTTACCGCGTCTTACCGCGATTTTCAGAGTCAGGACGAGTATTACAAGAAAAACGCGACGTCGGATCAGAATAAGAAATATTACGAACAGCCGGGCTATTCGGACCACCATACCGGTTATTCCTTCGACGTGAAGATATACGACGAAAAGGGCGACTCATACAGTTACGTCAGATACGGAATGATCAAAGCCGAGTGGATAACCGAGCACTATACGGATTACGGATTCATAATAAGATATCCGGCGAATAAGGCCTCCGTCACCGGCATCGACGGCGAGGGCAATCACTTCCGCTACGTCGGCATACCGCATTCGGCTTATATAACCGAGAATATGCTCTGCCTTGAAGAATACGTAAAGCTGATAAAGCGTTACGGCAAGGACGATCCGTTAGAATACGAGTACAACGGCGTCGAATATCTTATCTGGTACTGCGACGGATCCGACGGGTTTATAGACGTACCCGCCGAGAACGAGTACACGGTTTCGGGCGATAACGGCGGCGGTTTTATCGTCACGACGGCAAAACCGCAGTAAGCGGGGCCGTAAAGAATAAATTTTTCAAAAAAAAATTATTTTTTTTCAAAAACCTCTTGATTATTTACAAATTGTATGATATTATATCTAATTGAAATAGTATATCACACCGACGGTACCTCTCAGACGTCGGGACAGTATATCGTCAAATCTTACAGGAGGAAAAGACATTGCCGAACATCAAGTCAGCAAAGAAGCGCGTTAAGGTAACCGAGACCAAAACACTTCAGAATAAAATGTTCAGATCGTCTCTCAAAACGATGATCAAGAAGTACACCGCAGCTCTCAACTCCGGTGATAAGGAAGCCGCAAGCGCCGCATACAAAGAAGCCGTCAAAAAGATCGATCAGGCGGCTGCAAAAGGCATAATCAGCAAGAATGCCGCAGCAAGAAAAAAGAGCCAGTTCACTCTCAAACTGAACAAAATGGCGTAAGTTAGAATAACTTTAAAAGGGAGCCGAAAACCGGCTCCCTGCGCTTTTTTTATACGATCTGGAAGATATAGAATTTTAAATAATCCGTCTCCGGCACGTTCCAGAGTATCGGGTGATCGGGCGACTGCTGACGCGCCTCGATCTGACGAAGCGATACGCCGGCGTCTTCCGCGGCGGCGTGTATCATCTGACAGAATATCGAATCGCGCATGAAATGTGAGCACGAGCAGGTGGCGAGATAGCCCCCGCGCGGCAAAAGCCTCATCGCCTTGAGATTTATCTCTTTATATCCGCGCATGGCGTCTTTTATCGTATCTCTCGATTTGGTGAAAGCCGGCGGATCGAGTATTATGAAATCGAAATCGCTTTTTTTCTCTTTACAAAGCGCTGTAAGATATTCGAACACATCCGCACAGACGAATTCGATCTTGTCTCCAAGCCCGTTCAGAGCGGCGTTTTTCTCAGCCGCGTCGAGCGCCGTTTTCGATACGTCCACGGCGGTGACGAAAGACGCTCCCGCCGCGGCGGCGTTGCACGCGAACGCGCCGGTATGGGTGAAGCAGTCGAGTACGCGCCTTCCGGCGGCGATCTTTCTTATCGCGGCGCGATTGTATTTCTGATCGAGAAAGAAGCCGGTCTTCTGTCCGTTTATATAATCGACGTCGTATACGATACCGTTTTCCGTGATCCTGACGCGGCCGTTTCCTTCCCCGAAGTAATAGCCGTTATGAAGTTCCATGCCTTCGAGCGTTCTTATCTGCGAGTCGTTGCGCTCGTATATCGCCGCGATATCCGCTCCGAGCGAGGCGAGCGTTTTCACAAGCGCGCAGTAGATGATCTCTTTTCTCTGCTCGATACCGAGACATAAAACCTCTGTGACGAGAACGTTTTCAAATCTGTCGACCGTAAGACCCGGAAAACCGTCGGCTTCGCCGAATATCAGCCGGCAGCATCTGAAATCGTCCGCACCCATAACGGAGAGGCGGTAGTCGATCGCATATTTCACGCGCCGCTCGAAAAACGCGCCGTCGAATTTATCGTTTGCGTTTCTCGAAATAATCCTTATTCTTATTTTTGAATTGTCGTTTACGAAGCCGAAGCCGATGAATCTGTCTTTGCCGCTTTTTACCGCGACTACGTCGCCGTTTTCGTACTCCCCGTCGACGGACGTTATCTCGTCCGCATACACCCACGGGTGACCGGATCGGCATGACAGTTCGGCTTTCTGACTTATCCTGAAAACTGCCTTATCCATATCAGCCTATTTTGATGCTGACGCCGTTGCACTCGAGCTCGCCGTCGATACGGATCATAACGTATTTGACGCCGTCGATCCTTTTGACCTGCACGTATTCGCTCTTGTCCGCCGGGAGTCTGACGGTTATATCCTGTGATTTCAGCTCTATCTTTTTGAACTCGATCAGATTTTGCGGCGCGAGCTCGGCGCCCTTGCCGAAGCTCTCTTCGAATTCTTCTCTGAAAGCCTCGATATGTTCTTCAGACACGCCGCTGCCGCGGAGCAGATCGCACAGCTCCGTTTTCGTTATAACGGGCGGTTCTTCCGCGTATTTGTCGTTTTCATATTCTTCTATGACCGCGCCGACGTGATCTCTGACGTCGGATACGAGATCGAACGTGCATTCGTCGCCGGTCGAGGCGCGCAGTATGTCGGCAAACGTATCTTTCTGCTGTGCGGCGGGCATGGGCAGGGGCGTATTGAACAGAGCGTCGGTGAACGCGCTGCCGCCCGACGCTTTTCTCGAATAGTAAAGCGTGCCGTAGATGTTTGAGCATCTGTCGTCAAAACGGGGGTACATGAACCCGATCTCCGGCGCGGCGACCGTGTATTCTTTCGCCTTTGTCCTGAAATCTCTGTTTTCGCTGTCGTAGCAGAGCCCCGGATCTTTTTCTCTGACGGGACATACGGCGCAGATGATGAAATCGAACACGTTATCCGACTCGGCTTCTTTTGTTTTGGCGGGTATGTCGTATGTCTGATGCATCAGAAGGAGCAGATATTTTTCATCGCCCGGTATATTCGCCGCCGCTTTTTCTATGAATCTCTGTGTATTCGCGCCGTTTGAGGTAAAGCCTTTATGAAGCGAATAAAGCAGTTTCTGCTCTTCTCCCTCGCTTACCTGCTTCGACGTGAAATCCACGTTTATGAGGTTTTTGCCTATGCCTCCGCTCAGTACCTTACGGAAAACCGCGAGGTATTTTTCTTTTTCGTTCTCCGGCAGAACGCTTTGCGGGATGACGAAACGAGATACGATCTCTTTCGTCTCGCTTATGTAACAGCCGATCATCGCGTCGCACGCGCTTCTCTCTACTGTAAGCTGTCTTCTTATTTCAGAGGTTTCTTTTCTGTTCATTTTATTTACCGATCTGTTCTTTTATTATTTTGGCTCTGTAAGCGGAAAGCGTTTCTTCAAACGCGGCCTGATCGCAGAGGCAGAACACGTCCGCCGCGATGCCGACGGTCGAGGCGGATCTGTCGACGGCGGCTATACGGCAGAAGCACTCTATACCGCTGTCCATGAAAAACGCGACGTCTGCGTTCGATCTCGCTTCGATATATCCGATGCGGTCGCCTTTCATATCCACGACTTCCGTAGCGTTCGTATCGTACATGTTTTTGTAATCGCGGCGAAGTCTGTAAGTATCGCCGTGTTCCACGCTGTTCTTTATATACAGACGTCTGCCGGTCTGGTATACGCCCGTTATACGCTTTCTGCCGATAAAATACGACGACGAATTACCGTAGAAATCCATATCATTCTCTTCTGCCCGATTCGAGCGCTTTTTTAAGATACTGCCCCGTATAAGATCCGGGCGTTTCGGCGACCTGCTCGGGCGTGCCTTCGGCTATGACTCTGCCGCCGCCGTCGCCGCCCTCGGGACCGAGGTCGACGATATAATCGGCGTTCTTTATAAGATCCATATTATGTTCTATCACGATGACCGTATTTCCCGAATCTGTCAGGCGCTGAAGTATCGTTATCAGTTTTTTGACGTCGTCTGCGTGCAGACCCGTCGTCGGTTCGTCGAGAACGTAAAGAGTTCTGCCGGTGGCGCGCCTTGAAAGTTCCGTCGCGAGCTTGACTCTCTGCGCCTCGCCGCCTGAAAGCGTCGTGGACGACTGACCGATCTTTATATAACCGAGACCCACGTCGTAAAGCGTTTTGAGTTTGGACGCGATACGCGGCTGAGCGGAGAAGAATTCGACGCCCTCTTCGACGGTCATCTCGAGCACTTCATATATATTTTTATCTTTATATTTTATCTCGAGCGTATCGGCGTTATAGCGTTTGCCGCGGCATACGTCGCATTTGACGTAAACGTCGGGCAAAAAGTGCATCTCTATGCGTTTTACGCCGTCGCCTTCGCAGGCTTCGCACCGCCCGCCTTTGACGTTGAACGAGAATCTGCCCGAGCCGTAGCCCCTGATCTTCGCTTCTCTCGTCTGCGCGAACAGATTTCTGATCTCGGTGAACAGTCCCGTATACGTCGCGGGGTTGGAGCGCGGCGTTCTGCCGATCGGGCTCTGGTCTATGACGATTATCTTATCGAGTTCTTCAGTCCCCTCGATCGCATCGTGTTCGCCCGGCATTGTGTACGCGCCGTTCAGCTCGCGCAGAAGTTTGTTTGCGAGTATGGAGTTTACGAGCGACGATTTGCCCGAACCCGAAACGCCGGTCACGCAGATGAAGCAGCCGAGCGGAAAGTTCACGGTTATGTTTTTGAGGTTATGTTCTCTCGCGCCGACGACGGTCAGCACCTTGCCGCTGCCCTCTCTGCGCTTTGCCGGGACGGGGATGTATTTTTTGTGCGACAGATACTGCCCGGTGAGCGATCTTTCGTCGTTCATTATCTCCTCCGGCGTGCCGCAGGCGACTATCTCGCCCCCGTGTACGCCCGCGCCGGGTCCGACGTCGACTATATAGTCGCTCTCGAGCATGGTCTCTTCGTCGTGCTCGACGACTATGAGGCTGTTGCCGAGGTCGCGCAGTTTTTTGAGCGTGGCTATGAGCTTGCCGTTGTCTCTGCTGTGGAGCCCTATGCTCGGTTCATCGAGGATATAAAGAACGCCGACGAGCGACGAGCCGATCTGCGTGGCGAGCCTTATTCTCTGCGCTTCGCCGCCGGAGAGCGTACCCGCTTTTCTCGACAGTGTCAGATATTCAAGCCCGACGGACTGCAGAAAACCGAGCCTCGCCTTGATCTCCTTTACGATCTCGCGGGCGATCTGAGCTTCTGTCGGATCGAGTTTCAGTCCGTTGAAGAAATCAAGGCAGTCCGAAACGGAAAGCGAGCATATCTCGTTAATGTTCTTACCGCCCACGGTAACGGCGAGTATCTCTTTTTTGAGGCGTTTGCCGCCGCAGACGTCGCACGGTATCTCCTCGACGAACTGTTCGTAATATTCCGGCGTCATGTATTTTCTCGTCTCGATCCACGGAATAAC
>JAEEJH010000174.1 GCA_016281775.1 Clostridiales bacterium
AAGGGGGTTAGGGGGTTGCGAGCGTATGCGAGCGGAGGGGTGGGAAACCCCCAAGGCAAGTAAATGTCGCCAGCGGCGACTCTTAAAAGCTCGGCGCATTGCGCCGAATTTAGCTGCGCTTTGCGCAATTCAGCTTGCAGGTCAAATTTAGCTCGCGTAAGCGAATTTAGCTGAAATGCCCTTCGGGCATGAAATACGCCTGACGGCGCATGAATTAACGGCGACGCCACATTTTTGGGGTTCCCCCTCCCCCCTCTCGTGAACCCCCAACACTCACTTCGTTCGCGCCGGGGAACCCCTCGTCACCGCCCCAAACCCGTGAACCCCCAAAAATTCGCGTTGCTCATTTTCGGGGAACCCCGGCAACCCCGCCACCCCCGTTATCCAACGGGGCTTTTTCCTTCAAATCGGCCTCGCGGATATCAAAAAACGGTTTGCTGACTTTGAAGCGGTAAAACAAAAAGCCGCGTCCGGTGCCGGGCGCGGTATGTTATTTATAAGCTTTGGTCTCAAATGCGTTATTCCCGCTCGAGAGGTATCTCGACGAAGAAGTCGGAGCCTTTGCCGACCTCGCTGATTACGCCGTATTTTCCGCCGTGAAGCTCCATTACGCCTTTTACGATGCTCAAGCCGAGACCCGAGCCTACGTCGGCGCGCTTGTGGGTGCGGTTTTCCTTATAGTACCGGTCCCATATATACGGGATGTTCTCGGGCGCGATGCCGTCGCCGTCGTCGGTAACGTCGAAGCGCAGAAACGCTTTTTTGTCGTGTTCCGTCTCGGTCTGGATGATGCCGACGTGCGCGGACGCGCCGGTATACGTTATCGCGTTGTTTATCAGGTTGTAAAACACCTGCATCAGCTTTATTTCGTCGGCGGTTATGACGTATTCGCGTTCGTAATCGAACTGCAGCGTATAACCCTCGGCGGCGCGCAGAGCGGAGTAACGCGAGATAAGCGCTTTCAACTCCGCCGTTACGTTGAATTCGGAGAGCTCGAGCTTGTCCATACCGTTTTCGATCTTCGAAAGCGTCAGCACGTCGTTGACAAGACGGTTCAGGTGTTCGGCTTCATCGATTATGTTCTGTATGTTTTCGGGCGTGTTCTCGCCCGGTATGTCGCGCATCATCTCGCCGTAGCCTGATATCAGCGTGAGCGGAGTACGCAGATCGTGCGATACGTTTGCGATAAGTTCGCGGCGCAGGCCGTCGACCTTTTCGATCTCCTCGGACGCACGTTCGAGCGTGTCGTTCAGCTCCGCCGTTTCGCGGCAGCCGGGGCTGCCCTGCATCTTTTTGTATTTCGGCGTGCCCACGTCCTTAGCCGACACGTTCAGCTTTTCGAGCGGCTTTGACAGAACGTTCGCAAGCACGCGGCTTATAACGAAAGCGAAAACGACGAAAACTATCGATACGATAATGAGCATCTGCGTTATCGTCGTCCTCGTCGTATCGACCGAAGCAAGCGGTACGCAGATTATGATCGCCGCCGGGCCGCTTTCGTGTTTGACGGTTTCGGCGTATAGCAGATACTGATAATTAATGCCGTCGAGACGTCTTACGCCGGGCGGGGTCTCGTGTTCCACCACATGGAGCAATTCGCCGCCGTTTTCGAAAAGACGCTTCAATATACTCTTTACGTTCGGCGCGCTCGAAAGCAGGCTCTTTTGCATCACCGCGGAAAGATACATGGTTTCCGTACCCGCGTCGTTGAATTTTACTACGACGAGGCTGGCGCCGGACGCCGCCGATATTTCATTCATTTCGGTGGACAGATCTTCATTTGACCCGTCGATCATGGATTCAACTACCCTTGCCGCCGCTTTGATCTCGTTCGATTTCGCCTGTTTGTAGAAATTGTCGAGAAAAACGACGAACAAGAACCATATTACCGCGAGCAAAAGAGCCGTGAATGAAAGTATCAGAGCGGTCAGCTTCGGTCTTATACCGAGAGGTTTTTTGTTCTTATCGGCCATATCAGTTCTTCTTGCTTCCGTCGAAGCGGTAACCGACGCTGCGCAGCGTCACTATGAATTTCGAGTACTCGCCGAGGCTTTTGCGCAGCAGCTTCACGTGCGAATCGAGCGTTCTGTCGTCGCCGTAGAAGTCGTAGCCCCAGACCTCCGTAATGAGCCGCTCGCGCGTAAGAGCGATGCCCTCGTTTCTGATAAAGTAGAAAAGCAGTTCGTATTCTTTCGGCGTCATATCGGTCTTCTGACCGTCGACGTAAACGACTCTGCCGGTGAAATCGACCGTCAGCCCCTCGTAACTGACCGTCTCGTGCGGTTCGGCCGAGCGCGTTTTCGAGCGTTTTATGACCGCGCTCACTCTCATCATGAGTTCTTTCGGCGAAAACGGCTTTATCACGTAATCGTCGGCTCCGACCTCGAAACCGTGTATCCTGTCGTATTCCTCGCCGCGCGCCGACAGCATTATGACCGGCGTGTTTCTCGTTTTGCGTATCTCCTTGACGGCGGAGAAACCGTCGAGATCGGGCATCATTATATCCATTATCACCAGATCGTAGCTGTTTTTACGGCATTTCATCACGGCGTCCATGCCGTTGTTCGCCTCGTCGGTGGCGTAGCCTTCGAATTCGGCGTATTTTTTGATTATTTCGCGTATCTTTTGTTCGTCGTCGACTATGAGTATTTTTTCCATTTTTTATCTCCGTTTCATTCGTCGCCGTCATCGTCTGACGTGTCGGGCTTGAAATTCGCCAGGGGATTTTTTCTTACCGCGCGCTCGACGTCCTCCGACGCGACGTGCGTATATATCTGAGTCGTGCTCAGCTGTTCGTGACCGAGTATATCCTGCAGTACGCGCACGTCAACTCCGCCTTCGCGGTACATCAGCGTCGCCGCGGTGTGGCGCAGTTTGTGAGTCGAAAGCTGTTTGTATTCGAGCCCCGCCTCTTTCAGATGCTTGCCCACGAGCCACTGTACCGTCTTGTTCGATATCCTCGCGTTTCTGTTCGACAGAAACACGGGGTGGCGGTTTTTGCTTTTCGGATCGGTGACCGCCATCTGTTCGTCCGAGAGAGCGGCGCGGTAGTCGAGTATCGCCTCTTTGACCGCCTCGTTTATGTATATGATCCTCTGTTTGCTCCGTTTGCCGGTCACTATCAGCGACGTCATATCGCGGTCGAAATCTTCGAGATTGATCGAGACGAGCTCCGACAGACGCATGCCGGTATTGAGAAACGTGAGTATTATAGCGTAATCGCGCTTTTTCGTCGAACTGTCTTTTTCAGAGTTTATCGTGTTCAGCAGATCTTCGCTTTCGGTGAGCGTCAGATATTTCGGCAAAGTTACTTTAGACGCCGAGTGATCTATGTCGCGAGCCGGATTTGTCTTTATAACGCGAGTTGTCGTTGCAAATTTGAAAAGCGATTTGATGGCTGAAAGCTTACGCTGTATTGAACGCGGTTTTATATCTCTGTCCCCGCGCAGATAATCGATGAATGAATATATCTCATCGGCGTTGATGCTTCTGATGAATTCATCATTACAATCGTCGATCGGTATAGGGTAAACTTCTTCTTCTGTATAATGATCTCTGCTGCTTTTCGGTCTAGCCCTATACGCTTTGACAAATTTAAAAAATATGCGCAAATCAAGCAGATATTCGTCAACCGTTAATTGAGATCTGTTCTGTACGTTTATTTTGTATCGTGCAAAATCGCGCAATATCTCGCTTGTCAGTGCTTCATCAATAGGATGTGTGTCCATTTTTTATCTCCGGAAATGATTTTTTGCAGATTTATTATACAAAATTTTTTTGTTTTTGTCGACATACAGAATGTAAACTTTTAACTTTATCGCGTTTTTTTCATTTTAATACTTGAAAAAAGCGCGCTCCGGTGTAAAATAGTATATAACAAGCGTACCGGAAGGATGATTTTTATCATGACGATGTTTTCAAACGTAAGATACGAAACGCTGAAGCTGTTTCTCGATCAGATCGCACTCGCGGTCTTCGGTATAGTCACGGCGGTCGCGTCGAGCCAGTCGCCGGCGTTCCGCATAATATTCGGCGTGATCGGCATAGGGCTCTACTATTATATACTTTACGCCACGATGTGGGAGATAGGAGCGAAAGACCGCATAAGAGTCGACGCGGGCAGGGAAGAGAAACAGCCGCAGAAGCCGCTTCTCATGGGTCTTGTCGCGAATATACCGAACTTCGTTGTCGGGCTTGTCGGGCTTCTTAAGCTCATAAACAACGGCACGGCGGCGACAGTAGGTTCGGTCGCGATATCGATATCGAAACTGCTTCAGGGTTACTACCTCGGAATATGCAATCAGCTCGGGCTCGGCGAAGTGCCTTATACGTACCTCGTGACCGCGATGATCGGCGTCTTTATGGTCGTGATCGGCTATTCGGTCGGATACAAGGGCGTTCCGTTTTTGATATTCAAAAACAAAAAACAGAGCTGACATATAAAACGCGCGGCCTTCATAAGATATTGTAAATCTTTACGGAGGCTCCGGTGTGAACGAGAAATTTCAGTTCGGATTATTTTTCAGATTCGCGGCGTTTACGGTCTGCTTCGCCGTGATATACGTTTCGGTACTCGTCGTATGTTCTTCGCCGGTACTGCGTGAGAATATGCAGACCTCGGCGCGTCTTGCCGACGCCGAACGCAAAGATCCGCCTTCGCTGCCGGTCGTCGTCATAGACCCCGGCCACGGCGGGGAAGACGGCGGAGCCTCGTCCGGCGGCGTATGCGAAAAAGACATAAACCTCAGCATCGCTCTGCATCTCGCCGCGCTCTGCCGCGCGTCGGGTATCGGCTGCCGGCTCACGCGCAGCGAAGACGTTATGCTGTACGGAGACGGCAAGCCTTCGCGCAAGATGCAGGATCTTACGAACAGACTTAAACTGACCGAAGACTGCGACTGCGTTTTCATAAGCATCCATCAGAACAAATTCCCGCAGAGCGGCTGCCGCGGCGCACAGGTATATTATTCCGGCAATAACGCAAATTCCGAAAAGCTCGCGCTCGCGATACAGAACGCCGTGCGGGAAAATCTGCAGAACGGGAATACGCGGCAGATAAAAAAGGCCGGCTCCGAGATATTCGTGCTCGACCGCGCAGCCGTGCCCGCGGTGCTCGTGGAATGCGGATTTTTGTCTAACGAAGAAGAGCGCGCCCTGCTTTTGTCGAAAGATTACCGGAAAGAGTTTTCGTGCGTACTGTTTTCGGCGATACTTGATTATTTATTGCAAACGAATCAAACATAAGGATAATGAAAATGAAAAATTCTACTGTCTACGTATGCTCCGAATGCGGATATCAGTCCGCCCGCTGGCTCGGCAAATGCCCCGGATGCGGAAGCTGGAACACGCTCGAGGAGTATTCGCCCGAACCCGAGACGAAAGTGACCGCGATCACGGTAAAGACCGAGGCGCAGAGCCTTTCGGACCTCGGAACGCCCGATTATATCAGACAGAAGACCGGATGTGAGGAACTCGACAGAGTTCTCGGCGGCGGTCTCGTCAGCGGATCGGCGGTGCTTCTGTGCGGCGAACCGGGCATCGGAAAATCGACGCTGCTTTTGCAGATCTGCTCGGCGCTCTGCCGCGGCGGCGACGTTTTGTACGTCTCCGGCGAGGAGTCGCAGGGGCAGATAAAGCTCCGCGCCGAGAGACTCGGCGTCAAAGCGAAAGGGATATACGTTTTGGCGGACACGAACGTCGACGCGGCTCTGCATCACGCGGACAGGCTCAAGCCTTCGTTTCTCATAGTCGACTCGATACAGACGATGTGGAAGAACGGAATCGGTTCCTCGCCCGGCGGCGTCACGCAGGTCAAGGAATCTTCGGCGGCGTTCATCCGTTACGCAAAAGAGAGCGGCGCGGCGGTGATCATAGTCGGTCACGTCAACAAAGAGGGCGGCATAGCCGGTCCTAAAGTGCTCGAGCACATGGTAGATACCGTGCTTTATTTCGAGGGCGACCGGCGCCAGAGCTTCCGTATGATACGCGCGATAAAGAACCGCTTCGGCGCGACCGACGAGGTCGGCGTGTTCGAAATGGCGGAGAACGGACTTTCCGAGGTCAAAAACCCGTCTGAGCTTTTACTTCGCGGCAGACCTTCCGGCGTGTCGGGCAACTGCGCCGTCTGCACAATGGAAGGCACGAGGCCGATAATAGCCGAAGTGCAGGCGCTCGTCACGCCTTCTTACTACCCGTCGCCGAAACGCGCCGCGAACGGTATAGATATAAACAGAATATCGCTGATACTCGCGCTGCTCGAAAAGCGCCTCGGGCTAAAATTCTCGACTCACGACTGTTACGTCAACGTCGTCGGCGGTATGAATATAGACGAACCCGCCGCCGATCTCGCGCTCGCGCTCGCGTTGATATCTTCGCTGCGCGACATACCGGTGCCCGACGATATGATAGCCGTCGGCGAGCTCGGTCTCGCCGGCGAGATACGCGCTGCGACAGACCTCGACAAGCGTCTGCGCGAAGCGGAAAGGCTCGGTTTCTCGTCAGCCGCGGTCCCTTCCCGCAACTACGGCAAAGGCGGTAAGACGGACGGCGCGGATATCGAAACGCGCAAGCTGTCGAGCATCTTTGAAGCTATAAGGATCTTCAACAAATGATAAAAGAGGATATCAGATACGAAGACGGCAGCGTTTTCGAGGGCATGACCTCGGTCTCGGCTGTGATAAATTCGAAAAATTCAGACAGAAGAATACTTGAACTCTACTACGATGCGGATAAGGAACAGAAGCTTTCGCGCGCTCTTTCTTATCTGCGCCACAGAGCGGAAGAGCAGGGGTTCAAAATAATAAAAACAGACGCGGAAGAGCTTGACAGAATGACCGTCGGCTCTTCTCACGGCGGCGTCGCCGCGCTGTGCACGGGCAGAACGATACCGGCGCTGACCGGCGGCGACATAGTTGAAAACGGATTTTACGTGTATATCGAGGGTATAGAAGACCCGTATAATTTCGGCTACGCTCTGCGCTCGCTCTACGCCGCCGGCGCCGAGGCGGTGATCTTGCCGGAGCGAAACTGGATGAGCGCGGCGGGCGTTGTTTGCCGCTCGAGCGCCGGAGCGTCGGAGCTGATGAAGCTTTACGCCTGCCCGGACGGTCTTGCCGGGATATTTAAAGCGAAGGGATATAAAATATACGCGGCGGATACCGAAAACGCGTCGTCCGTCTACGATACGGATCTGCGCCTGCCGCTCCTTCTCGTCGTCGGCGGAGAAAAACGCGGAATAACCAAAGCGATGCTCCAAAGCGCCGACGGTATAATAAAGATCGACTACGGCAGAGACTTCCCAGCGGCTCTGTCCGCGGCGTCGGCGGCCGCCGTACTCGGCTTTGAGGTTATGCGCCAAAACAGAAAAATGAAATAATCACAGTCTGAACTTGCATTTTAGAGACCGCCCCGGGCGGTCTTTTGCGTAAAAAAGTGAATTTTCGGCAACTTTTTAGAAAAATAAACGCAAAAATGCTTAATTGTACTTGACAACCGGACCGCCTTTGATTATAATATACTGCAATATGTCCGTATTCCGACTGCAAAAACGGAAACGGCGGAAAGGAACAACATGAGAGTATATAATTTTTCAGCAGGGCCTTCGGTCCTCCCTCTGCCCGTACTTGAGAAAGCCGCGGCGGAGCTTGTCGAATACGGAGATTCGGGTATGTCCGTTATGGAGATGAGCCACCGTTCCAAAGCGTACGAGGCGATCATCAACCGCGCCGAGGCTCTTCTGCGCTCGGTTATGAATATTCCCGAAAATTACAAGGTGCTGTTTTTACAGGGCGGCGCGTCGCTTCAGTTCGCGTCCGTGCCGATGAACCTTATGGTAAATAAAAAAGCCGACTATATCCTGTCCGGTCAGTTCTCGACAAAAGCCTATAAAGAGGGCGTGAAATACGGCGACGCGCTGGCGATAGCCTCGTCGAAAGACAGAAATTTCGCGTATATACCGAAAATAACGAAAGCCGACGTTCGCCCCGACGCGGATTATCTGCACATCTGCTTCAACAACACGATATACGGCACCAAATACAACTATATCCCCGACACCGGCAGCGTTCCGCTCGTAGCCGATATGTCGTCGTGCATACTGTCGGAACCTGTCGACGTAAGCAGATTCGGTCTGATCTACGCCGGCGCGCAGAAAAACGTCGCTCCGGCGGGCGTCACGATAGTCATAGTGCGCGAAGATCTGATCGGTCACGCAAGAGAAGACATACCGTCGGTAATGGATTATAAGATCCAGGCTGAAAACGGCTCGATGTACAACACCCCGCCGTGCTGGTCGATATATATGGCGATGCTCGTTCTCGAGTGGATAGATTCGCTCGGCGGCCTGCAGGCAATGAAGGCGATAAACGAAGAAAAAGCCGCTCTGCTCTACGATTATCTCGACAGCCAGAGCTACTATATCGCCGCCGCGGATAAAGACTGCCGCTCGATGATGAACGTGACGTTCGTAACGGGCGATCCCGAGCTCGATAAAAAATTCGCCGCCGAGGCTGACGCGATCGGCATAAAGAACGTGAAAGGCCACCGCTCCGTCGGCGGTATGAGAGCGTCGATCTATAACGCAATGCCGAAGCAGGGCGTGGAGACTCTCGTATCGTTCATGGAAAAATTCGCGAAAAACAATCCGAAAGGGTAAAAAAGATGTATAACGTAAAACTTTTGAACAAGATCGCCAAGGTCGGCACCGACGTGTTCGACGACAACTATACGTACGGCGAAAACGTCGAATCTCCCGACGCGGTCCTCGTGCGCTCCGCTTCGATGCACGAGATGCAGTTCGGAGACAATCTGCTCGCTATAGCCCGCGCCGGCGCCGGCGTGAACAACATACCGACAGACCGCTGCGCGGAGGAGGGAATAGTCGTTTTCAATACTCCCGGCGCCAACGCGAACGCCGTAAAAGAACTCGTAGTCGCCGGTATGCTCCTGGCGGCGCGCGACGTCGTAGGCGGCATCAACTGGGTATCCGAAAACGCCGCGGATCCCGATATTGCGAAGCTCGTCGAGAAAAACAAGTCAAAATTCGCCGGCATCGAACTGCGCGGCAAAAAGCTCGGCGTCATAGGTCTCGGCGCGATAGGCGGTCCGCTCTCGAACCTCGCCCGCCATCTCGGAATGGAAGTCTACGGCTGCGACCCGTATATCACGATCGACGCGGCGTGGAACATTTCACGCGACGTCAAGCGCGTCAAGACGAGAGACGAACTCTACGAAGTCTGCGATTTCATATCGATACACGTACCGCTGATCAAGAACGACGATCCGAATATAAGCACGGTCAAAATGATAAACGCCGACGCGTTTTCAAAGATGAAAGACGGCGTCATACTGCTCAATTTCGCCCGCGATCTGCTCGTCGACGACGACGCGCTCGAAGCGGCTATCGAATCCGGCAAGGTCAAAAAGTACGTCACCGACTTCCCGAACGCCAAGACCGCGAATATGAAAAACGTCATAGCGATACCGCACCTCGGCGCCTCGACCGAAGAGTCCGAAGACAACTGCGCCGTCATGGCGGCTCATCAGCTGCGCGACTATCTCGAGCTCGGCAACATCCGCAACAGCGTCAACTACCCCGAGGCTTATCTGCCGCACAGCGGCGACTACCGCATCTGCGTACTGCACAGAAACACGCCCGGCATCGTCGCAAAGCTGACAGCCGTCGTAGCCGACGAAAAGCTGAATATAGCTAATATGGTAAACAAGAGCAAAGGCGATTACGCCTGCACGATAATCGAGATCAACGGCTCTCTGCCCGAATCTTCGGTAAAGAAGATATACGAGGTCGAGAACATAATC
>JAEEJH010000175.1 GCA_016281775.1 Clostridiales bacterium
CATTATCGCAACGCCTTCCGGTACGTTGTCCGCGCCGTAGCAGTTGACCGCGGCTCTCGGGCCTTTGGAGAACGGTTTCTTTTCAACGACCTTTACCGTTTCGGTGTAGGGATCGAATTCGGTTTTAACGTAAGTGAAGCCGTTTATTCTCGAAATGATATACGCGGCGTCTTTGCCGAGACCGTTCAGTATGACGCGGAGCGGTTTGACTCTGACTTTGTTGGCGTTGAGCGCTATTTTGATCGCGCCTTCGGCTGCCGCGAACGATTCGTGACCTGCGAGGAAGCAGAAGCATTCCGTCTCTTCGGAAAGAAGCATCTTGCCGAGGTTGCCGTGGCCGAGACCGACTTTTCTGTTTTCGGCGACCGAGCCGGGTACGCAGAAGCTCTGCAGACCCACGCCGATCATAGCGGCGGCGTCGGCGGCTTTTTTGCAGCCGCATTTTATCGCGATAGCCGCGCCGACGGTATAAGCCCATTTTGCGTTTTCAAAGCAGATCGGCTGTGTTTCCTGTACGATCGTGTAGGGATCGATGCCCTTTTCGTCGCATATCTTTTTGCACTCGTCTATCGAGGAGATGCCGTATTCCTTAAGTACGCCGAGGATCTTAGCCTCGCGTCTTTCATATCCTTCAAAAGTAGCCATTTTTCTCCTCCTTATTCCTTGCGCGGGTCGATATACCTGACCGCTCCGTCTTCGGGAGCGAATCTGCCGTAGTGACCCGTAGCTTTCTTATACGCTTCATTCGGTTCCATGCCTTTTTTGATGAAATCGGTCATTTTGCCGAGAGATACGAATTCATAACCGATGACCTCATTGTTTTCGTCGAGAGCCATTCTCGTGCAGTAACCCTCGGTCATTTCGAGATAACGGACGCCTTTTTCTTTAGTGCCGTACATTGTGCCGACCATGCTGCGTTCGCCCTTGCCGAGATCTTCAAGGCCTGCGCCGATGACGAGACCGCCTTCGGAAAAAGCGGACTGCGAACGGCCGTAAACGATCTGTAAAAACAGTTCTCTCATGGCGGTGTTGATCGCGTCGCAAACGAGGTCTGTGTTGAGCGCTTCGAGTATAGTTTTGCCGGGGAGTATCTCAGCCGCCATAGCCGCCGAATGGGTCATACCGGAACAGCCGATCGTCTCGACGAGAGCCTCTTCGATTATGCCGTTTTTGACGTTGAGCGAGAGCTTGCAGGCGCCTTGCTGAGGAGCGCACCAGCCCACGCCGTGGGTGTAAGCCGAAATGTCGGAGATCTGTTTAGCCTGGATCCACTTGCCCTCTTCCGGTATCGGAGCGGGACCGTGGTCGCAGCCCTTTTTGACTTTGCACTGGTTCTGGACCTCGCGCGAGTAAAGAAGTTCACTCATTTTGCTGTCTCCTTATCTTTTCAAAAGTTTGCCGTAGCAGGTGCCGAAAGCGCAGGCGGCGTTCGATTCATCCGTGTCTATATGCATCGCAAGCGCGAATTTCGGGCTGACTCTTACGACTACATCGCCGAAGACGGTCGTTCTGTCGGCGTTTTCTATCTTGACTTTGACTATCTGCTTGTCCGCTACGCCGAATTCAGCCGCGTCTTCGGGCGTCATGTGTATGTGACGTTTCGCCGCGATAACGCCTTCGCTGATCTCAAGTTCGCCGGCGGGGCCTACGAGCTTGATGCCGGACGTGCCTTCGATGTCGCCGCTTTCGCGTACTTTCGCTTCAACGCCGAGCGTTCTCGCGTCGGTAAGTGAGATCTCGACCTGGTTAGCTTTGCGTTCCGGACCGAGAACGATAACGTTTGCGATCTCTTTCTTCGGACCGACGAGCTTCAGTCTCTCTTCGCAGGCGAACTGCCCCGGCTGAGAAAGCGGTTTCTTCTCGGTAAGGGTATGGCCTTTGCCGAACAGAACTTCAACTGCTTCGCGTGTGAGATGAACGTGTCTTGCCGAAGTTTCAACAAGTATTTTTTTCTCCATAAAAGATACTCCTTTTACATTAAAATTCAATTTATTATACATCCGCCGCCGTTTTTATTCAATGTATAAAATAAAACAATTTGTTAAGAATAAAAAAGAATAATAAGAAAAGGAAAAATGCGTATGTGCGACAGCGAAAATAAAGAAATAACGGAGAAAGTCAGACCGGTGGAATGCATAACGGTCTGCGGTCAGATAGAGGGTCATTATTCGCTCGGTCCGGGTCAGAAAGCGACGAGATACGAAGAGCTGATACCGAAACTCGTCGAGTGCGAGATGTCGGAGCAGACGAAAGCCGTACTGTTCGTCATAAACACGATAGGCGGCGACGTCGAAGCCGGGCTCGCGATAGCCGAGCTTATCGCCTCGATGTCAAAGCCGACGGCTTCGCTCGTGCTCGGCGGCGGGCATTCCATCGGAGTGCCGCTCGCCGTCGCGGCGAAACGGTCTTTTATCGTCGGCTCGGCTACTATGACGATACACCCCGTGAGATATAACGGACTCGTGCTCGGGGTGGAGCAGAGCTTCACTTATTTCAGACAGATGCAGGAGCGTATAAACGGCTTCATCGTATCTCACAGCCGGATCGAAAGAAAAGAACTCGAACGGCTCATGTTCGATACCGACGAGATCGCCGCCGATATGGGGACGGTAATAGACGGAAAAACCGCCGTGGAATGCGGTCTGATCGACTGCCGCGGCGGCATAACCGAAGCGCTTTCGTGGCTGAACGGTTCGGTATAAGGCGAGGGCTTAACGAGTGGATGCCGCCTTCGGTCTAATTTTTCTCCTATAAACGCAAAAGGTCTTGATTTTTCTATAAAAATAATGTATAATAACAATGCGGAGGTATTTGCCATGAACGACGTGCTTGAAAGAATCGAATATTTGAGAAAACAGCTCCACTATCATTCCGTAAGATATTACGTTTACGACGATCCCGAAATATCGGATTTCGAGTACGACGCGATGTTCGACGAACTGAAAAAACTCGAGGCGGCTCACCCCGAATACGACAGCCCCACCTCGCCGACAAAACGCGTCGGCGGCGCGGTGCTCGACAAATTCGAAAAAGTGACGCACAGAAACAAAATGGGTTCTCTCGACGACGTTTTTTCAATTGAAGCGGCTGAAGAATTCGTGAATTCGATGATCAGACTCGGGGCTGATTCGTTTTCGGTCGAACCGAAGATCGACGGGCTTTCGGTATGCCTTCATTACGAAAACGGCGAATTCGTCTCCGGCGCGACGCGCGGCGACGGTTCGGTCGGCGAAAACGTCACCGAAAACCTTAAGACCGTGCCGAGCATACCGATGCGCCTGACAGAAGATCCGGGACTGCTCGAAGTCCGCGGCGAGGTATATATGCCTCGCAAGAATTTCGAGGCGCTGAACGAAAAACGCGAGATATCCGGCGAGCCGCTTTTTGCAAATCCGCGCAACGCCGCGGCGGGTTCTCTCCGTCAGCTCGACAGTAAGATAACGGCTGAGCGTAAACTCGACATATTCGTTTTCAACGTTCAGGAATATCACGGCGACGCCTACACCACGCATACCGGCTCGATCGGGTTTTTGAAAAAACTCGGTTTCAAAACGATACCTTACATGAAAGAAACGCATACGGCGAAAGAAACGTCGGATCATATAAAATACATAGGAGAAATGCGCGCCGATCTGCCCTTTGACATCGACGGCGTCGTCATAAAGGTCAACGACCTGAAACTGCGTGAGAAGATCGGCGAGAACATAAGCACGCCGAAATGGGCGGCGGCTTACAAATTCCCGCCAGAAGTCAAGTCGACCGAACTGCTCGATATAACCGTACAGGTCGGCAGAACGGGCGTGCTGACGCCTCTCGCGGTGCTCGCTCCCGTCCGCCTCGCCGGTACGACCGTGCGCGCGGCGACTCTTCACAATATAGATTTCATAAGAAGCAAGGATATAAGAATAGGCGATACGGTCGAAGTATCCAAAGCCGGCGACATAATCCCGGAGGTGCGTAAGGTCGATCTGTCCAAGCGCAAACCGGGCTCGGTACCGTTTGAAATGCCGGCCGTCTGCCCGTCGTGCGGCGAGCCGACTGTCAGGGACGACGAAGCCGCGACGAGATGCACCAATTCAGCCTGCCCGGCGCAGATCGAGCGGACGCTGACGCATTTCGCCTCGCGCGATGCAATGAACATCGACGGTATGGGACCGGCGATAGTAAAACTCTTATGCGAACAAAAACTCATAAAAGACTCAGCGGACATATATAAACTCGGCAAAGAAGATATAGCGGCGCTTGAACGGATGGGCGACAAATCCGCGGAAAACATCATCGCCGCGATAGAAAACTCGAAGAACGCCGGCCTCGACCGGCTCATATACGCGCTCGGTATAAGAAATATCGGGCAGAAAGCGGCAAAAGTGCTCGCCGAGCAGTACGGCGATATAGACGCGCTGTTTACGGCGACTGCGGAAGAACTCGCCGCGATACCCGATTTCGGGCAGATAACCGCTGAATGCGTCGTCAACTGGTTCTCGCATCCGCAGAACAGAGAACTTATAGAAGAACTCAAAGCGTCCGGCGTCGTAACGACGTACGTCAGACAGACTGTGAGCGACGTTTTCGCCGGTTTGACGTTCGTTCTGACCGGCACGCTTCCGTCGCTTACGCGCGAGCAGGCGGAGAAGATGATAACGGACAGAGGCGGTAAGGCCTCGTCTTCGGTATCCAAGAACACGTCTTACGTGCTCGCGGGTGAAAAAGCCGGCAGCAAGCTGACGAAAGCTCAGTCGCTCGGCGTGCCGATAATAGACGAGGAACGCTTCCAACAGATGTGTGAAGGTAAATGATATGTTTATTGATTACGTAAAAATTTATATAAAAGCCGGAAACGGCGGCAACGGCTGCGTGTCGTTCCGGCGTGAAAAATACGTCGCCAAGGGCGGACCGGACGGAGGCGACGGCGGCCGCGGCGGCGATATCGTATTTGTTGCCGATCAGGGCAAGGATACGCTGCTCGATTTCAGATACAGAAGAAAATACGTCGCCGAAAACGGTGCCGACGGCGCCGGCTCGAAATATCACGGCAAAAACGGAGCCGATCTGATAATCCCCGTGCCGAAGGGCACTGTCATACGGGACGCGGCGACCGGCAAGATAATCAAGGATATTTCGGACGACGAGCCGTTCGTATGTCTGCGCGGCGGCAAAGGCGGCTGGGGCAACAAGCATTTCGCCACACCGACGCGCCAGATACCGCGGTTTGCGAAAAACGGCATCGAAGGACCGGAAAAAGAGGTCATATTGGAGCTTAAAATGATCGCCGACGTAGGCCTTATCGGTATGCCGAGCGTGGGCAAATCGTCGCTTTTGTCGGTCATATCCGCGGCGAAGCCGAAGATCGCCGATTATCATTTCACGACTCTGTCGCCGAATCTCGGCGTAGTGCCGTGCGACGACGGGGCGTTCGTCTGCGCCGACATACCCGGGCTTATCGAAGGAGCGTCCGAAGGGCTCGGCCTCGGTCACGACTTTTTACGTCATATAGACAGATGCAGACTGCTCGTACATATAGTCGATATCTCGCAGTCCGAGGGCAGAGACGCCGTCGAAGACGTCAAAACGATAGACGCCGAGCTTGAAAAGTATTCGCCCGAACTTGCCAAACGTCCGCAGATCATCGTCGCCAACAAGACCGACGCGCTCGACCCCGACGTTACGGATATAAAAGCGTTTGAAAAATACGCGAAAAAGACCGGCAGAGAAGTGCTGTATATCTCCGCGGCGACCGGAGAGGGCGTCAAAGAACTTGTAAGAAAAATAAAAGCGGAGCTTGACAGGCTGCCGCCGCTGACGGTCTACGAGCCCGAGTACGATGAAGATGAAGAAGAGATAAAAGAACTCGAACCGACCGTCACGGTCACCAGGCGGGAAGGCGTCTGGGAGGTCGAAGGCCAATGGCTTTACAGACTTATGGGACGCATCAACTTCGACGACCGCGAATCTATGGCGTACTTTGACAAGATGCTCCGCAAATACGGCATTTTCGCTCAGATGGAAGAGCAGGGAGTGCAGGACGGCGATATCGTCAGCCTTTACGGTTTTGAATACGAATACGTTAAATGAGGTGAAAACAAATGATCATAAAACAGCTTTCCGTTTTTGTTGAAAACAAATCGGGCAAACTCGCCGAGGTCACCGAGCTCATAGCGAAAAACGGAATTAACATAAACGCGCTGTCGATAGCAGATACGACAGACTTCGGCATACTCAGAATAGTCGTCGACCGCGTCGAAGAATCGGCGGCGCTTCTGCGTAAAAACGGCATGACGGTATCGGTATGCGATATCATATCCGTCGATCTCGACGATAAACCCGGCAAGCTCGCCGAAGCGCTGCGCGTACTGTCCGAAAACGGCATATTCATCGAGTACGTGTACGCTTACAGCTCGCCCGGCAAGGGCGGTCTCGCCCGCGTCGTCATCAGAGTCGACGACGCCGAGCTTGCCGATAAGTGCCTGCGCGAAGCCGGATTCAACTGATATGAAATAACTTTGCCTTATATGCGTTAACTCGATCTGCCGGGCGGATCATATCGCGCTGCGTCAGCGACATATCGCAATAAGGCGATATATCGCCTTGCGGCACGCGGCGGAACGGAAAAGAAAAACGGCGCTTACGCGTCGTTTAACGGCAACAAAAAAGCTGTTCGATCTCCCGGTTTTCGGGTTGATCGAACAGCCGTTTTTTTATGCGGTTCAACCGGCGTCGGGCGTGCAGATATAATCCGGTTCGGCGTATTTGACGTCGCTTCTTGTACGTATCAGCTCGATCGCCTCAAGAACGTTATCTTCTCCAGGATTTTTCAGGTACATCACAAGGGCGCACGTGCAGTCGTTTAAATCCATAAGCTTTTTGACGGCGGATAATTCGAACTCCGGAAAATCCTGCGCCGTATATTCCGCCCCGTCGCTTTTCGTCACAACGCGCACAATAAATCTGTCGGGTGCGAATTTGCCTTTATACTCGCTGTAATCCGGAAGAGTTATCTCTTCGGCCGGATCGGTCCCGGCGCTTCCGTATATGCTTTTGAAAAGCGACAGCTGAAGACTGTTTATCTTTTCTTGATCCGTGTTATTGTTCATGATCTCGGTCAGTCCCGCGTCGTAACGCACGGCTTTTTCGATCTCTTCGGGCGAATAGTAGTACGCACCGTAACGTGATCTGTGTATCATATTGATCTTTGCAATATCGTCTTCGGTAAGAAAACCTTTTTCATAAGCTTCTTTCAGGTCGTATGAAACGCCGTCCTTTTCGGCTTTTATCTCGGCAGACGAGCCCGTCCTGAACGAATAACCGCCGACCTCGATATCGTTTATTACGGACAAATGGCTGAGAACGAGTTTGACCCGGTAACCGTTATATTCGCCGTAATCATATTCGTTTCCGTTTGGCGGATTCATATCTCTTTCGTGATCAGACGCAAAATCTCCGTACCTGCACAATATGTGCGTAACCTGACCGATGGTATAAGATACGTCAAAATCTGATACGTCCAGATACCCTACGGCTTCCTGCCCTGAATAAAGCGTATATACCGTGTGTAAATTTCCGGATGCGTAGAACCGGACAAATTCTCCGATTTCTGCTGTTTTTTTACGTACTTTCTCAAACGATTTGCTTGACGCTATTATCTGCTGAACAGCGTCCAGCGTGAGTTTTTCACCGGCTTGTTTCGGATACACGATATCGGATAAAAGATCCGTAAGACCTGTAAGATCCGATTCCTCGGTCACCGAATAAACAGCGAGCGATATGCCTGTGCCGTCAAACAGTCTTGAATAATAATCGGTGCAGGAAAAAGAACCGTCTTGATTGATAAGGAATCTGAATACCTCTTCGCCCTGAAAGTTTCTCATCGTTACTCTGAACTTTGTACCGCTGTAATATGCGGATTCAAGACCGGTATCATAGCACGATATCCCCTTGACGCGGTCGATTATTTCCTTAATAATTTCACTGTCTGCCACTATTGATCTGTACTGCGTATAATCGACGGATATTTCAATGTAGACGACCGATGAAAGATCTTTGCCGGACAGATCGTATTTATCGGGCAGTTCGGGATATTCATACGGATCTTCACCTTCGCCGTATACGGCTTTGAAGAGTTCTTTTGCCAGCCGTTTTTGTTCGGCTTTATTTGACGTGCGGCTCTTTATTTCTTCGATACCGGCTTGATAAAGCAGATCGTTTTCCGTAGGGGTATCATCGGTGCCGTCGCCGTATATATCTCTGTAAAGCTCTTTTATAAGACGTTTCTGCATCGCTTTATCGGAGGTGTTATTCATTATTTCCTCAACGCCTGCCTGATAGCGAACGTCTTTGTCCAGATCGTCGTTCCCGTAAGAGCTTTCAAAATTCTGCCTGTGGATCCGGTTTATCTCAGCGATATCTTCTTCTGCCAGATATCCGTTTTTGAATGCATCTTCAAGAGTGCATTTTGCACCGTTTTTTTCAGCGATGATCGAAAAAGACGACGTGTATCTGAACGTATACCCGGCAACGTCGATACGCGATACCACGCAAGACATGCCGCGTTTGAATCTTACGCTATAACCGTTGAACTGTCCGTAAGAAAATTCGTCGCCTGTATAAACCGCATCAGTTATATCATTCGGCTGTCTGCCGGGCGTAAGACCGTGCTGCTGCATATATATCGGCAGATAGCATACGTAAGCGAGCGCGGCGATGAAGAGGACCGACGCGGCGACGCCGATAACTTTGAATACCGTTTTGCCGATCTCTTTTTTCTCTTTTGTTTTTACTCCGCATTCTCCGAGTATCTCCGTCCGGCTGCCGCAGACTATACCGTTGACCTCGTCGTTGAGCATATTTTTTATTTGTTTATCTGTCATCGTATTTACCTCTCTTTGTAATAGAGCCGCAGAGTCTGAAGCGCTCTCACATACCGCTTCTGCGCCGCCTGAGCCGATAGCCCCGTCTCTTTTGCGATATCTTTGAATCTCATGCCGCATAAGGCGTGATCGATCACGATATCGCGGTCGGTTTCGTTCAGCTTGCCGAGCGCGTCGAGCATCGTCAATTTTTCAGCCGCGCCGTCTTCGGTTCCGGCGGTCTGTTCGTCAAGCTCCGCGTGGTTTTTTCTTCTGCGCAAAATATGTAACGACTGATTTTTGCAGACCGATATTATATACGCACCCGCTCCGCCGCCGCGGTAGGCGCCTGCCGTGTCGATCAGGGCGAGCATGGTATCCTGAAGCGCGTCTTCCGCGTCTTGCTTGTCGTGAAGCATACGGTAAGCCGTGATATATATGTTTTTACCCATAAGATCGTATATATCGCACAAAGCGTTACCGTCTGTTTTTAGACGCTGTAATGCCGCTTCGAGTTTTTTATCGTCCGCTCTCATGCCGTTATCCTCCTTTTGCGTTCAATGATATAGTACCGCAAATACGTAAAAATCGGACGCGGAAAATCAAAAATTTTCAATTTCCGCGTCCTTTATCCCGAAAATGCTCAACCGTCGATCTCCGTGGAGTCGATATAATCCGGTTCGGCATAGGCTACGTCCGCTCTTTTGCGGAGCAGCTTCACCGCGTCGATGACGTTCTGTCTGCCGGGGTTTTTCAGCGTCAGTTTCAGCAGACATGCACCGCTTTTGGATTCGTATATCAAATGTACATTTGTGATCTCAAGCTCGGGAAAATCCCCGACCGTGTAGTTTTTGCCGTTATATTCCGGTCTGATCGAAACGCTGACGCCTTCGATATCGAATTCGCCGTCAAATTCTCTGTCGCGGTCGTCAAAGGTCTTCGCCGTGCACAGGACCGCTTTCGGGGGAGATGGATAGTAGATTATACCGGCGGTCGACACGTCAAGCCTCCCGCATTGTTTCCCATCGGAATAGATATAATAGATCTCGTGACATATTCCGGATCCGTAAGACATCCAAAGATCGCCGATCTTTGCTATGTGCTCGCATGCTTCCCGATACGTGCCGCTCGCCGTTACGATATCCTTAACAAGCTCGAGAGTGAGCTCACGCGGATCGTCGCTTATCAGCACAGCTGCCGCGTCTTTCGGAAAATCGCTTGAATTACAGATGACGATCTCTTTTGTCCGTAGTTCCGTAAAGCTGATCTCCGATCCGTCATAGTCTATACGCAGAATTCCGGATATCCCGGCGTCCGAATAAACGTAATAATCGGTAAAACCGTACACGCCGGAGCCCGTGAAGCTTATCACCGGAAAGTCGCCCGTTTCATAAATCTTATTGCAGACTTCGCCAAACGAGTCGCTTTTTTCTATGAATTGTTTTACGAGATCCAAAGTGAGAGCGCCGCGGCAGCCGTCGTCGATGATCCCGATCAGCTTTGCGATATCGTAAGTCAGAAGATACCCTTCGTATCCTTCGTGAGAGCTCTTAAGATCTTTCTTAATTATTTCACGGTTTTCGGCGCTGACGGTCAAACCGTACGTTTTTTCGATTTTCACAAAAAACTCGTCCGCATCCGTGAAAAATCCGCGCATTGCTTTGATGTTTTTCGGATCGTTTACCGCGTCCGTTTTCTCCGGTGATTTTATTTCCGTCGTCGTGACCGTGCCGGCGGGCGTGAGTCCGTGCTCCTGCATATATATCGGCAGATAGCAGACGTAGGCGAGCGCGGCGATGAAGAGGACCGACGCGGCGACGCCTATAACTTTGAATACGGTTTTACCGATCTCTTTTTTCTCTTTGACTTTGACTCCGCATCCGGACAAAACTGCGGCGCGGTTTTTTTTAAGTATGCCTTTTGACTCTTCCGCCAATTTTCTTTCGGCTTTTCTATCTGTCACGACGATCACCTTTCCTTATAATATTTTTTCAGGATCTGTAAAGCTCTGACGTATCTTTTCTGCGCCGCTTCGGCGCCGAGCCCCGTCTTTTCCGCGATATCTTTGAATTTCATACCGCACAGCGCGTGGTCTATGACGATGCCGCGATCGGTCTTTGATAAAAGCGAAAGGGCGTCGATCATTGTAAGACGCTCCGCGGCGTTATCTTCCGAGACCGCCGACGATTCTTCAAGAGCGTAAAGATCCTTTCTTTTGCGAAGGATCATAAGCGACTGATTTTTGCAGATCGAGAGGATGAACGGCGCGGCTTTTCCGTCTCCGCGGTAGGCGCCTGCCGCGTCGATAAGCGAAAGCATCGTGTTCTGAAGCGCGTCTTCGGCGTCGCCGTGATCGTTGAGGATCCCGTACGCGGTA
>JAEEJH010000176.1 GCA_016281775.1 Clostridiales bacterium
CGCGGCGGGGCGGTGGGGGGACGCCCGCCGCGTGCGCTGCGCGCAAATTGTGAGCCGTGCTCTTTTGACGATCTCGCGCGGCGCCCCCTTTACCGCGCGCGATCATTCGGCACAGCCGAACGGCCCGACCCTTACGTTTCGTGCATATTCCTTTTGCCCGGCACCCGTTTATGCGTTTTTCAAACGGATCGTCGTCCCTCTGAAAGAATTGCAGGAGCTTAAAGAGTGCCGGGGAAGCGAGGCGAAGCCGGGATAAAGAAGAAAAACAGCCTTCCGCGGGGAAGGCTGTTTTCGGGATATTACGTTATTTGTCAAGTATCAGTTCGGTGACGAACGTGCCGCCGGTCAGCATAACGCTCCCGTTTTCGATCGTATATTCAAACGTATACGCCCTGACTTTGCCGTCGACTTTGAAGTCGAGCGAGATCGTGACGCCGCTTTTATCGGATTTTATAATCTTCATCGCGGCGAGGACTTCCGATCCGGTATCTTCGTAACCGTTACGGTATTTGATCTTCGGCGATCCGAAAAACGCCGGTTCCACTCTGCCGGGAGCTTTGTCGGGATAGAGATATTTGCCGTCGTAAACGTCCGTGGTATCGACGAACAGAGCGTCGTATATCTCTTTCGTCATGTACTTCACCTCCCAGCCGTGAATAACGCGCTCTTTGAGTATAAGAGGGAATGTCGCGTCGGGATCGACGGATTTTTTAATATCATTCGGGAGCTCGTCATAGCTTGAATAGACTTTGCCGTAAATACTCCTGTCTTCGAGAAACACGCATTCACGCATGATCATGTAGTCGTATATCAGCGTTCCGGTCATTGAATATACGCTGCTTTTTACCGTCTTGTCTATAAGCTCGCCGCCGGTTATGCGTATGCCGTTATCGTCTTTGACGATTTCAAGCTCAAGTTCCACCGCCGTTGACATCATACCGTGACCGTGGCGGAATTCAACGCCGAGCGTCGCCTTGTTCCCGTCTTGCTTTATCAGCCGTGCCGTGTTTGCGGCTATAATATCATACGCCTGATACGCCAGTTCGCCGCTGAGGCTGATCTTCCCTTCGTACAGACAGATATCTGCGTAAACATCCTCCGTTTCAAGATAACCGATATCAACGGCGCGGGTTTTCACATATGACCGCGCCATGCCGGTCGGCAGATATTGATCAAAATACGCGTAGAATTCTTCTTCGCCGCATTCATAACGGACGTGAGATTGGGTATATTCGTCTTCTTCCCGCGTGTAGGTTTTTCTTGCAAAGTTGAGTTTACCGATAAGGTCGGTATAGTACTTTATGTTGCCGTAATTTGCCGCCTGATACAGTTCGTTCAGCGCCGATATCGCCTCGCGCGCGTAGAAAGATATATCGGGCTTGCCGGGTTTGTAGCCGTCGAAGTCGTAAGCGGTGAGTATAGTGTACGCGACGGGAGCGTCGGCTTCGACGTATTCGCGCTGTATCGTTTTCGCGTATTCTTCGGCGGCTTTTTCGTAATCGGCTATATACGACGCGAGTTGTTCGACGACGTATTTGTAGGTGACGTTATTTTCGTTCACGTCCGGATAACTGTGTGCTTCTCTGAACGCCGCGTCCGTGACGGTCCTGTCATAGCGAAGTATATTATACACAATCCATCCGAGCAGCGCGCGGGCGTTTACGTCTTCTTCCGTCTTATAGCGTTCGGCGCAGTATTTGATGATTTCATATAAACGGGCGTCTGTCCCGCCGGATTTGAGATAGTTTGCGATGATCCCGGTCTTTTTGGCGGTATCTTTTGCAAGCGTCGCTCTTATATATTCCTCGACCATCTCCGGTATGCCGTGTCTTTCGGGGAAGTACGTGTAGTCTTTGAATTTGACTATAACGAGCAGGCGGTGGATATTCGGTGTGTTTTCCGCAACGACGGTCTCTTCTTCCGCTCCGGCGTAGGTCCTCGCGTTCGCACGGTATTTATACAGCCATTCCGATTCGGAAAGGTTTGAAAAATCGGACTGCAGATCAAGATATTTCTGGCCCTTGAAAGCGGCGGTGAACGCTTCGTTATCCTGATTTTCCGCTTCTGCTTTGAATAAGTAAGAAGCGTAATTCGATATGACGGTACGAAGCGCGATATCCTTTTCGCCTTCGAAATACCGTTTTACAAGCGTATCGAACGCCGTATCGCCGTAAGAAAGCAGCTTCTGCCACGTCTCTTCGTTATAGCCGTGTTCGGCAAGCGACTGCGCAAGCTGGATGACGCGTCCGGCGTCGGTATCCGGGTCGGCGCCGGGAACGCCGCACGATACGGCTCTTATGCCGTACATATCGGTCGTGAATTCGAACCCGCCGCGGTTCACCCTGCCGTACGTCACGATCTCGACAATCAGCTTGTATACGCCCGTATTGCTCTTCATATATTTTACGATCTCCGACATCGCCGTACCGCCGGCGACCTGTTCGCCGTCCGAATCGTAAAGATAATAATTCTGCTTTTCCATCGTATCGCCGTCGACGCGGAACGTGAATTTGTCGCCGGCTTCATAATATACCGCAGGTACGTCTTCGTCGTTTAATAACGCGTTTACGTCGACTCCGGCGGTTTCGTTCTTAAGTTCGCCCGTTTCGGGATCCGTATAATTTTTATAGGTGCTGAAAAATTTGCCTTCGACCACCGTGTCTCCTATAACGAACACGTTATATCCCTCTTTGTGTATCTCGGGCAGCTCGACCAGCGAAACGATCCTCACGCCCGCCGTAATGCGTATCTCCTGACCGGTCGGGCTGAATTCGTGCAGGGCGGCGGTCAGACAGTATACGCCGGGATGATTGTCGAGCGTCCCGAGTATGCCGTCGGTGATCGTGCGGCTGTTATTGGCGTAACTTGTGTCTTTGAACGGTCTCGAGCCGTCGGCAAACCAAAGATCGAATCTTTCAAAGCCGGTCGCCGGATCGTTGATGAAATCTATCCTGTCGCCTTTGTTATAGTACAGCGTCGGAACGTCGTCTTCGAAGACCAGATCTTTCGGGAG
>JAEEJH010000177.1 GCA_016281775.1 Clostridiales bacterium
GAGTGAGAAGATTTGAACTTCCGGCCTCTTGGTCCCGAACCAAGCGCTCTACCAAACTGAGCCACACCCCGTATTTCCAAATGCGAGACGTATTATATCACATTATTTTATGTTTGTCAAGTGTTTTTTGAAATTTTATGCGCGTCTCTTTGACGCCGTGATCCCGAAGGGTTTCGGAACGCTTTTTTGAAATTCCGTTTTTCTTAAATTTTTCTTAAAATTATCAAACTCTAATTGACACACAAAAAAAACAGAGTATAATTACTGCGGAAATAAAAATTTGAGGTATGATTTATGAAACGCATATTATTAACGCTCATCGTTATGATCGCCGGCATTTTGCTGTGTTGCTGTGATCAAACCGCTTATTACGACAATTCTTCGTTAGACTCGGGATTTGCGGATATAGCCTTTTCAAACATCGCTCAGCCCTGTAAGATAAATATTGACGACGGCAGCGTGATAGCGGCGTGCCCCGATCCGTTATGCTCTCATAAGAATACGGCGACCTGCCCTATAGTCAATACGTTCGTTACAATGACTGTGGACGGCGGACGGTATATGTTCTATATTGCCAGCCCCCTGTTAGGCTCAGGCCTTTCACATTCCGTTTACTGCTTTGACTCGGAAAAAAACACGACGGAAAAAATATATACTTACGATATGTTTCCGACCTCCAACCCGAGCCTCGTATACAGCGAAGGCAAGCTATATTTTGATTCGATGAAAATGGAAACGGATGAAAACGGGAGGCTCAGAGTAAGTACCAGACGCGACGTTTTGTGCTATGACGTGAATACAAAACAGGTAGACGTATACGGCGAGATGGACGAAAACGACACCATTCTCTATACCGAAAACGGAAAACTGTACTACAGGTCCGCGAACGGAGACATATGCAGAACGGAAGGTTCGTTTGACGGGACGGACAAGGTGCCGCTGCCGGAGGGCGGTAAATACTCAGCCATGGATTACTGGGCTGCCGGACCGGGATTCGTGGAAAAAAGCACGGATCCGGCGGCGATATATCTATATAACGAGAAAAAATTCGTAAGTCTGCCGCCCGAGACGAACGGAGGCATTCTATATTCGTTCACCTCTACCGGGGATAATTACTACTTTCTGACATCGTTGCCGGATACCGATCAGGGTGAAGACGGTTATTACTTAAACAAAATATGCGTTTTAAACAAATCGGGAGAATACAAGCTGTTTACGGTACAGTGCGATTATTTTCTGACGCTCGCAAAAGGCCATAACGACTTTATAATGTGTTCGGTCTACGAAGAATACAAAAACGGCGAGGTAACGGAGCCGACGGACGATTCGGTAACTTTGGTACGAATAGATCTCGACAGCGGAAAAGCAACGCTTTACAACGGCAACGCCTGTTATATTTCCGATTACACGGTCGGCGAAACAACGTTCAAGGTCGAAAGAATAAAATAATATTAAAGGGGTTGTTCAGATTTAAACAACCCCTTTCATGATTACCAGTAAGCACCGGAGATAAAAATGCTTCTACTTTGCGAAATAAGAAAGATCATAAGAAACGGAATATTCACAGCCGCGGCGGTAATACTGATCTGCACCTGCGCTTTCTTTTCTTATATTGCGGTCATAAACGACGACGCCGAGGCAACGCCGGCGGAACAGATACAGCAGGATTACGAAAATACGGTCGCATCATATATCAAAACCGCCGGGCAGCGCCTCGACGAGCTTGAACGGATCAGTCAAAGCGACGGATATTCTAAAGAGTATTTCAAAAACGTGATCCGCATATATACCGAAGCATCAAAAGACAAAACGATAAAAAACGACGGTTCCGTCGGTCACGACAAGCTGCTGACCGCGAACACGGCGTTCGTTCTGAGCATAGCCGCCTCGATCATCATCGGCGGTATTTCGGTATTTGAAGAAAAGCGCACGGGTTCGATATCGATCGTCTTCGCATCAAAAAACGGCAGGTTCAGAACCGCACCGGCAAAAGCCGCGGCGGTTTGCATCATATCCGCGCTTTTTTGCTTTATTTTATGCGTAACGTCGTTTGCGATCTTTATGCTGACAGGTCATCTCAGCTCCGGCTTTGCGGAGCTGCAGACGGCGCAGTCGTTCAGATACTCCCCGTACAATATAAACCTTTATCAGGCGCACGCCGCCGTTACGGTGTCCAGAATGGGGCTCTGTGCAGTTTTCGGACTTGCAGCCGCCGTTTTTTCGGAGTTGTTCGGTTCATATCCGCTGATATTCGGTTTCGGCGTTCTGCCCGCCGCGGCAGAGTTCGCGCTGTTCAGCATCTCATATCACGCGGTCGACGTATTCGTTAAAAACGTCAACGTATTTTCGCTCGGCGGCCCGTACCTGCTTGAACGCTATTATTCGGTGCGGTTTTTCGGTTGTTCGGACGCTTTTGTAATCAGCGTCATACTCTTCTCCGTCATATTCGCAGTATTATTCTGTCTGTTCACTTTTCTTTACTCAAAAAGGATCAAGCCGTTAAAAGAGGAAAAGTCAAAAAAAGAAAAGCGCGAACACTCCGTTAAAAAGAGACCAGCCTATCCGAAAACGGTATTCGGCTGGGAGATGCGAAAAAATATCATAAAGCGTTTTACCGCCGCCGTCACGGTCGCATGCTTCGCCGCGTACTGCGCCGTATCGGTCTTCACCTACTCCGTAAGAAAAAGTTCGGAAGAGATCATATACCGTGAATACTGCGACAGGTTTTCCGCAATGCATACGGACGAAGCTTTTGCAGCCGTTGAAGATGAATACGAATACGTCAAAAACGGTATGGGATTGAGAAAACAGGCTGAAGAACTTTATGAAAACGGCGAAATATCCCATTCAGAATACCTTGATATGTACAGGGAATACGGTTACTGCGCGGCGCGGTATCGGATCATTGAAAACTGCTGTGAGCGTGTTAAATATCTGAGAAGTCTCGACCGACCCGAAAAATACGAGATCAGGTTTGTATACGACTCGGGATATGATCTGCTTTTACAAAGCGACGTCAGTTTTTTCATCTTGATCGCGATCATAACCTGTCTTTCCGCGGTTTTTGCAAACGAACACGAGAGCCGTTTATATCCGGTGATCAGTCCGACTCAAAAAGGACTGAAAAGCACTTTCTTTGCCAAATTCACGGCTGGAGCGGTCTATACCGTGTTATTGTATACCGTTTTGACGGCTTTTGATCTGATTTGGCTTTCGGGCAGCGGAATATTCGATAACGCCGGAGCTTCCGTTCTTTCTCTGACTCAGGCGTCTGACGTTTCAGCCGATATAAGCATAGGCGGATATATCGTTCTGATGATATTGCTGAGATTTGCGGCTTATCTGCTGTTCGCTCTGTTTACGATGTCGGTATCGGAGCTTACGCGCAAAACGATGACTGCCGCGGCCGCGTCTGCCGTCTGCGTGTTCGCACCTTACATTTTGAGCCGGTTCACACGCCTGCCGTTTTACGCCGACGTCTCCGCGTTTATATCCGCGAACAGATTTTTGCTCTCGTCGAACGCATCGCCTTTTGACGCGGCGCC
>JAEEJH010000178.1 GCA_016281775.1 Clostridiales bacterium
CATACGGAGAAACAACAAGAAAATGGGTGATCATAAAGAAAGATATCGGATAAACCGCGCTTAACACGCGGTTTTTTATTATTAACAAAATACTGTTGAATTGCCGTAACGTCTATATTATAATATTATAATAATATTTTTGTTTTTGAGGTCAGTTATGAAGAAGGTATATTTATTCATCGCGGCGGCGTTTCTTCTTGCCGTAACGCTTGTTTCAATGGTCTCTTCGTGTATAGGGGCCGAACCGGCGGCAAGCACCGCCGACGCGGAGACGGTCACCGGCAAAGTTACCGAGCAGACGAAAGCCGCCACGGCAGATCAGCCCGAGACGATACCCGATCTGACGGACGCTCCGACCGAAGCGGTTATAACCGACGCTCCGACCGAGCCCGCGGTCGTGACCGATGCGCCTACGGAACCGGCTTCAACTGCCGCGCCCGTTACCGACCCTCCCGCTACGCAGAAGCAGGAAGAATCGACGAAAAAGACCGAACGGGAGACGAAGGAAGTCGAGCCGCTCGATCCGGGCAAAAAATACGTCGCGTTCACCTTCGACGACGGCCCGCACAAAACGAATTCGAAAAAGATAACCGATAAGTTTCTCGAATACGGCGGAAAATGCACTTTCTTCGTAATAGGCGATCTTATAAAAGGCGACGCCCAGAAGGGTATGGTCTACGCGTACGAGCACGGCATGGAGATAGGCATACACTGCTGGACGCACGATCATTACTATACCACCGAGCCGAAATACTATCACGACGAGGTCTACAAGACCGCAGACAAACTGAAAGAAGTTTTAGGCGAATGGCCGACGATCATGAGACCGCCCGGAGGCAATATCACCGAAGCGCAGTATAAGAGCTCCGAATTCGCCGTGATAATCTGGAGCATCGATACAAACGACTGGAGATACAAGAAAAACACGGATGAAAATCCGAAATCCAAAAACATCGAGACGATAGTCAACAACTGCCTGTACGACAGCAAGGGCAGATTCAACGTTGAAAACGGCGATATAATACTTATGCACGAGATATACGAGAATTCTTATGACGCGTTCTGCATAATAATCGAAGAGCTTCATAAGCGCGGTTTCGAATTCGTGACCGTATCGGAGCTTCTGCAGAACCCCGAACTCGGATATAAATACTACAGCGCAAACAAACGCAAATAAAAGTTGAGGATAACCAAATGAAACTTGAAAAATTGGTCGGCGACAGATTCAAAGAAAGACCGTCAGAATGTCTTATTGACAGCCACGCGCTGATGCTTCGCGGCGGCTATATGAAATACATGGCGAGCGGTATTTTCTCTCAGTATATGCCGCTTCGCCGCGTCTGCCGCAAAATAGAACAGATAATCAGAGAAGAGATGGATAAGATCGACGGACAGGAAGTTCTTTTCCCCGTCGCGATGCCGGCTTCGATCTGGGAGGAATCGGGCAGATACTCGTCTATCGGAGAAGAGCTTCTCCGCTTTGAAGACCGCAACGGCGCGAAGATGGTGCTCGGCATGACGCATGAAGAGGCCGCGGTGCATCTCGTACGCGAATACGGCAACACCTATAACAAATACCCGTTCATGATCTATCAGATACAGACGAAATTCAGAGACGAGGCGCGTCCGCGCGGCGGTCTTATCCGCGTGCGCGAATTCACGATGAAGGACGCTTATTCGTTCCATACCTCCGAAGAGGATCTGAAGCAGTATTACGAAAAATGCCATAAGGCTTACGAGCGCATTTTCGCGCGCGCCGGCATACCCGAGGTCGTATCTGTCAAATCCGACTCCGGCATGATGGGCGGCTCGGTCAGCCACGAATTCATGCTCTTGACGCCGATCGGCGAGGATTCGATAGCGATATGCCCCGAATGCGGTTACAGAAGCAATATGGAAGCCGCCGACAGTATAACGGAGCCCGCCGATTTCGGCGACGCCGCGCTTGAACTCGTTCCTACCGGCGACGCGCATACGATAGAAGAGGTCTGTTCTCTGCTCGGCAAAGACGCGAAGCAGTCGTGCAAAGCCGTGGTTTACCAGAAGAATCACGACGATTCGCTCGTTATCGTCTTTATGAGAGGCGATCTGGAACTCAACGAAACGAAGCTGACGAACCTGCTCGGATGTGACATACATCCCGCCGCGCTTGACGAAAACTGCGGTCTCACCGTCGGCAGTATCGGTCCGGTCGGGCTCGGCGCCAAGGCGGAAGTCTATTACGACAGATCGCTTCAGGGCGCGAAGAACCTGATCTGCGGCGCGAACAAAGACGGTTATCATTACACCGGTCTCGACGCGGCGCGCGATCTGCCCGGCGCGGAATACAAAGATCTTACGAAGATCACCGAGGGCGGTATATGCCCCGTCTGCGGCAAAAAGATCATCAACATTTACAGAGGCGTTGAGGTCGGCAACATCTTCATGCTCGGCACGAAATACACGAAGGCGATGGGTATGCAGTACACGGACGCCGACGGCTCGCTCAAATATCCGATCATGGGCTGCTACGGCATAGGCGTCGGCAGACTTGCCGCCTCCGTCTGCGAAGCCCGTCACGACGAATACGGTCCGATCTGGCCCAAATCCATCGCGCCGTGGCAGGTGCATCTGTGCTGTCTGCGTTCGGACGACGCCGATGCGAAAGCCTGCGCGGATAAACTATACGCCGAACTTGAAGAAAAGGGAGTCGAGGTCATCTACGACGACCGCAACGTCTCCGCCGGCGTAATGTTTTCCGACGCCGATCTGCTCGGCATACCGCTTCGCGTGATAGTCAGCCCGAGAAACCTCAAAGAAGGAGCGGTCGAACTTGCCTCCCGCGACAAAACTCTGCGTGAAAAGGTACCGGTCAGCGAAGCGATCGACGCGATACTGAAACTCATTTGACACATTAACGGCGGCTTCTTGCCGCCGCGAGGCTTTATATGATAAGAAAACTTGCGAAATTCATCGGAGAATACAAAAAAATCTCGATACTCTCTCCGATATTCATGGCTCTCGAAGCCATACTTGAAATAATGATACCGTACCTGATGGCGTCGATAATAGACGACGGCATCAAGGTCGGCGATAAGGCGCATATAATCCAGACGGGGCTGTTGATGATCCTTATGGCGATTTTGTCGCTCGGATGCGGCGCCGCCGGCGCGATATGCGCCTGCAAAGCCTCCGCGGGATTTGAAAAGAACGTCCGCTCGGCGATAATGGACAAGATACAGAAATTCACGTTTTCCAATATCGACAAATTCTCTTCAGCCAGCCTCGTCACGAGAATGACGACCGATACGGCGAACGTTCAGATGGCGTATCAGATGATAATCCGCGTCTGCTTCCGCGCGCCGATAATGCTGCTCGCGGCTCTCGTTATGTCGTTCATATCGAACTGGCGCATGGCTTTCATCTTCGTCGGTGCGATAATCGTGCTCGGGGGAGCTTTGGCGGTCATCGTATCGAAGTCGTTTCCGAAATTCGAATACGTTTTCGAGCGCTACGACGACGTCAACGAAAAAGTTCAGGAAAATCTGACCGGTATCCGCGTTGTCAAAGCGTACGTGCGCGAAGAGCATGAGAACAATAAATTCAAAAAAGCGTCGAATTTCTTATACCGCAAATTCGTTGAAGCCGAAAGCATAGCCGTCCTCGATTCGCCCGTGATGTCTTTTACGATGTATACGTGCATGATACTCATTTTCTGGTTCGGCGCGAGCCTGATCGTCAAAAGCGGCGGCGTCGATATGCAGGTCGGTCAGCTGACGAGCTTTATGTCGTACACGATGAACATAATGTTCAACCTTATGATGATCTCGTTCATCTTCGTCATGCTCACGATCGCCAAGACTTCCGCAGAGCGTATAGTTGAGGTCCTCGACGAAGAACCGGATATGCAGTCGCCCGAAAACGCCGTGACGGAAGTCAGGGACGGAGAGATAGTTTTCGATCACGTCAACTTTTCATATTCGAAAAATCCCGACAATCTGAATCTCGAAGACATAAACATAAGGATCCCGTCCGGGTATACGGTCGGCGTGATCGGCGGTACGGGCTCGGGCAAATCGTCTTTCGTTCAGCTCATACCGCGGCTGTACGACGTGACGGACGGATCCGTTTCAGTCGGCGGGGTCGACGTGCGCGAATATGACATCACGACTCTGCGCAACAAAGTCTCGATGGTACTACAGAAAAACGTGCTCTTCTCCGGCACGGTAAAAAGCAATCTGCTCTGGGGCAACGAAAACGCGACGGACGAACAGATCAGGCAGGCGTGCCGATCGGCTCAGATCGATACGTTCATCGAAGGATTGCCCGACGGATACGACTCCGAGGTCGAGCAGGGCGGCACGAACTTTTCGGGCGGACAGAAACAGCGTCTCTGCATAGCGAGAGCGCTTCTGAAAGAACCGAAGGTGCTGATACTCGACGACTCGACGAGCGCGGTCGATACGAAAACCGACGCCGCGATAAGAGAAGCGTTCCGGCAATACATACCCGACGTCACGAAGATAATAATCGCTCAGCGCATTTCGTCCGTCTCCGACGCCGATATGATAATCGTGCTCGACGAGGGCAGGATAGTCGATTACGGCAATAACGACGAGCTGCTCGAAAGATGCGCGATATACCGCGAGGTGTACGAATCGCAGAAGAAGGGGGCTGATTTCGATGAGTGAGAATCCGAGAAGAAGCAAAAACCCCGTAAAAACGCTGATGCGTACGCTCGGATACGTGATAAAAGGCTATCCGATCGCGTGTATCGCCGTGCTTATCTGCCTCGTTATGTCTTCCGTCGCGACGGCGGTCGGCACGATGTTCACCAAAACTCTGATATCGGAATACATACAGCCGATGCTCGACGGCACTCTTGCTCAGGACGTCGGGTTCGCTGCGCTCGCCTCGGCTATACTTAACGTGGCGATCTTCTATCTGATCGGCGTGCTTTGCAATCTGTCGAACGAACAGATAATGGTAAGAGTATCTCAGGGTACGCTCAAAAAGGTGCGCGACAGCCTGTTCGAACACATGGAAAAACTGCCGCTCTCGTATCTCGACAGTCACGGCAGAGGCGACATAATGAGCGTTTACACAAACGACACCGATACGCTGCGCCAGCTGATAAGCCAGTGCATACCGGTCATCATCAGCAGCACGTCGACGCTCGTCTCTTCTTTCGTTTCGATGATGATACTTTCGGTGCCTCTGACGCTCGTGGCGCTCGTAACGGTCACCGCAGCGGTGTTCACCATGCGCGCGTTATCGAAGCGGAGCGCGACGTTCTTCCGCCGCCGTCAGAAAGACCTCGGCGCGGTCAACTCGTTCATAGAAGAAGCCGTCGCCGGTCAGAGAGTCATAAAAGTCTTCTGTCACGAAGACAAAATAAAAGAAGAATTCGATAAGAAGAACGGCACGTTATACGACAGCACGCGGTTTGCAAACGGTTTCGCCAACCTCATAATGCCGATAATGGGCAACCTCTCTTATCTCAATTACGTGATCGTCGCCGTCGTCGGCGGCACGCTCGCGATAAACGGCGCGGCGGGATTCGAAATAGCGATGCTCGTACCGTTTTTACAGTTCACGAGATCGTTCAATATGCCGATCTCGCATATATCTCAGCAGATAAACTCGATAATCACGGCGCTTGCCGGCTCCGAGCGTATATTTGCTCTGCTCGACGAGCCCGTTGAAGAGGACGACGGCTACGTAACTCTCGTCAACGCGAAGGAAAACGCGGACGGCAGCATCACTGAATGCGAAGAGCGTACGGGTTTATGGGCGTGGAAGCATCCGCATTCCGCAGACGGATCGGTCACGTACACGCGTCTGCGCGGCGATATAGTGCTCGAAGACGTTGATTTCGGCTACCTGCCCGGTAAGACCGTTTTGCACGATATAAACATCTACGCAAGACCGGGGCAGAAGATAGCGTTCGTCGGAGCGACCGGCGCCGGCAAGACGACCATCACGAACCTCATAAACCGCTTTTACGAGATACAGGACGGCAAGATCAGATACGACGGCATCAATATCAAAAAGATAAAGAAAGCAGATCTGCGCCGTTCTCTCGGCATGGTGCTTCAGGATACGCATCTGTTCTCAGGTTCCGTCGCCGACAATATACGTTACGGCAAGCTCGACGCGACAGATGAAGAAGTCTACGCCGCGGCAAAACTCGCGGGCGCCGATTACTTCATAAGCCATCTGCCGAAAGGCTACGATACGGAGATCACCGGCGACGGCGCGAACCTCTCGCAGGGTCAGCGCCAACTCATAGCGATAGCGAGAGCCGCGATAGCCGATCCGCCCGTGCTGATACTCGACGAGGCGACCTCGTCGATAGACACGCGCACCGAGGCGATAGTACAGCGCGGCATGGACAGTCTCATGGAGGGCAGAACCGTCTTCGTCATCGCACACCGCCTCTCCACCGTTCAGAATTCATCCGTTATAATGGTGCTTGCCGACGGCAGGATAATCGAGCGCGGCAGTCACAGCGAACTGCTTGAAGAAAAGGGTGTTTACTATACCCTCTACACCGGCAGCAAATAATCATCCGGTACGGACGCGAATATGCGTCCGTACCGTTAGTTTTGTTAAATATTTATTAAAAATTCACAAAAAAGACCAAAAACAGCAGAATTGCCGCTTGAAAGTTTTTTTTATATATTATATAATATTATTATGCGTTAAATATAATGAACTTAATGTTTTTTGTATATTTTGCATAAATTTATAAATACAGTAAAGGAGGTACTTGATGAGTACACCGCAAATCATTTTGCTTTGTGTCGGAGTGGGCGTAGCTTCTCTGATCATAGGATACCTTATCGGTTTTTTATACCGTAAAAAGATAGCAGAAGCAAAGATCGGTTCCGCTGAACAGAAAGCCGCCGAGATCATAGACGAAGCGGAAAAAACCGCTGAAGCCAAGAAAAAAGAAGCCTTGCTCGAAGCAAAAGAAGAGATACTCAGAAGCAAGAACGAAGCCGATAAAGAGCTGAAAGAACGCCGTAAGGAAGTTTCAAGGCTCGAAAGCAGAGCTCTCGCAAAAGAAGAAGCGCTCGATAAAAAGCACGAAAATCTCGATCACAAAGAAGAGATCTTGAACAAAAAGATCAAAGAAAACGCAGAACTGACTGAACAGATCGAAAAGATCAAAGAAAGCGAGCTTCAGATGCTCGAACGCATCGCGGGCCTTTCAGCCGAAGAGGCGAAAGCCGAAATGCTCTCAAGTCTTGAAGAAGAAGTCAAGCTTGAAAAAGCGCGCAAGCTCAGAGAGCTTGAAGCGGAGTACAAAGAGGAGGCTGACGAAAAAGCCAAGGACATTCTCTCTCTTGCCATCCAGCGCATAGCCGCGGATCACGTTGCGGAGGCGACGGTATCCGTCGTATCTCTGCCTAACGACGAGATGAAGGGCAGAATAATCGGCCGCGAGGGCAGAAATATCAGAACGATAGAAACGCTGACCGGCGTCGATCTCATAATCGACGACACGCCCGAGGCGATAACGATATCGAGTTTCGATCCCGTCCGCCGCGAAATAGCCAGACAGACGCTTGAAAAGCTGATCTCCGACGGGCGCATCCACCCGACGCGCATAGAAGAGACCGTCGAAAAATGCAGAAGAGACGTGGAAGCGACGATCAAAGCCGCGGGTGAGCGTGCAACGTTCGAGACCGGCGTACACGGGCTCAACGGCGAGCTCGTCAAACTGCTCGGTAAACTCAAATACAGAACGAGCTACGGTCAGAACGTGCTCAACCACTCCATCGAGGTCGCTTATATCGCCGGTATCATGGCTGCCGAACTCGGCGCCGACGTCGCGCTTGCAAAGCGCGCAGGATTGCTTCACGACATAGGCAAGTCCATGACGCAGGAGATCGAGGGATCTCACGTACAGATCGGCGTGGATCTGGCCAAGAAATTCAAAGAAAACAAAGACGTCATACACGCGATCGAAGCGCACCACGGCGACGTCGAAGCAAAGACGATCATCGCGGTCCTCGTGCAGGCGGCTGACGCCGTATCCGCGGCGAGACCCGGCGCAAGACGCGAAGATCTCGAAAACTACATCAAGCGTCTGCAGAAGCTTGAAGAGATCGCAAAGAGCTTTCCCGGCGTTGATAAATCCTACGCTATCCAGGCGGGCCGCGAGGTACGCATAATGGTCAAGCCCGAAGAGGTCAACGACGAAAAGATGGTGCTCATAGCGCGCGATATAGTAAAGAAGATCGAAGAAGAGCTCGAATACCCGGGACAGATAAAAGTAAACCTGATCCGCGAGAGCCGTTACGTAGACGTAGCGAAATAAAAAACCGACTGCCGCAAACGGTTCAATACCGTTTCCGGCGGTCTTTTTATCGTAAAAATAAAAGTAAAATCAAAAAAGGTATTGAATTTTTTCAATCTTTGTGATAAAATAAAATATCATCAACTCGAAAGGCTGTGAATTTATGTTAAAGATCACATCAATAAAAGAAATATTTGAAAAAGCCGAACAGCTCAAAGATCAGACCGTCGTGACCGGCGGCTGGATCAGAACGGCACGCCGCAGTAAAAACGTAGGCTTCATAGAGCTTTACGACGGCACGTGCTTCTCCGCTCTGCAGGTCGTTTATTCGCCTGAGCTGCCGGACGTTGAAAAGATAGACGCGCTGATAACTGGCTCGTGCATCATCGTCACCGGTACGCTCATACACACGCCGGACGGCAAGCAGGCGTATGAGCTTCAGGCTGAAAAAATAGATATAGAGGGCGAATGCGACCCGTCGTACCCGCTGCAGAAAAAGCGTCACGGCTTTGAATATCTGCGCACGATACCGCATCTGCGCCCGAGAACGACGACGTTCTCCGCCGTGTTCCGCGTGCGCTCCGTGCTCACGTTCGCCATACACAAATTCCTCTGCGACAGAGGTTTCGTAAACGTCACCACGCCGTGCATAACGACCTCCGACTGCGAGGGCGGCGGCGATACGTTCCGTATAACGACGATAGATCCGGCAAATCCGCCTCTTAACGAAGACGGCACGGTCAACTACAAAGAGGATTTCTTCGGCAAGAAGACTTATATGACGGTCAGCGGTCAGCTGAACGTCGAGCCGTTCGCTTTAGCGCTGCGCAACGTTTACACGTTCGGTCCGTCTTTCCGCGCCGAGAATTCAAATACTCCGCGTCACGCCGCGGAGTTCTGGCAGGTCGAGCCGGAAATGGCTTTCTGCGACCTTGACGGGCTCATAGAGACGATAGAGGCGATGTCCAAGTACATCATAAAATACGTTATCGATCACTGCCCCGACGAGCTCGCTTTCTTCGACAAATTCATCGAGCCGGGACTGATCGAAAAGCTCAACAAGACGGTCAACTGCGATTTCGCGCGCATCACGCACAAAGAGGCGATCAAGGTCCTCATGGAATCCGGAAAGCAGTTCGAAGTTCCCGTAACGGAAGACGCGTCAATTCAGACCGAGTACGAAAGATATCTCGCGGAAGAGTATTTCGGCAGACCCGTATTCGTAACGGACTATCCGAAGGATCACAAAGCGTTTTATATGAAACTCAACGACGACAACGAGACCGTCGCCGCCACGGACCTGCTCTTCCCCGGTCTCGGCGAGATCGTCGGCGCGTCGGAGCGTGAAGCGCGTTACGACGTGCTTTTGCAGAGGATCATCGATAAGGGACTCGATCCGGAAGAATACGACTGGTATCTCGATCTGCGCAGATTCGGTTCCGTTACTCACAGCGGCTTCGGCATGGGCGTCGAGAGGATGATGCGTTTCATCACCGGTATCGACAACATACGCGACGTCATAGCGTACCCGCGTACACCGAAAAATGCGGAATTTTGATATTGCAAGGCAAGACAGGCTCAGAAAAGGAGGCGCCGCTTTGATCACCGGCGCCTCCAAAGGGCTCGGGCTTGCCTTTTGTAATGAATTCGCCTCGCACGGATTCGATCTGATCGTTACGGCGCGGGATCTGCCGGTACTCTCGGCTGAGGCTGAGAAAATTGCAGAAACGTACGGTGTAAAAGTTTTTATATACGCAGCCGATCTGGCGGCGCCGGGCGGCGCGGAGGAGCTTTTTGCGCGCGTGAAAAAGGACGGACATACCGTTTCGGTGCTGATCAACAACGCCGGTACGGGCACTTGCGGCGAAAGCCGCAGTATACCGGTCAGCTCCGACGTCGGTATGATAAACCTGAATATAACCGCCGCTACGGTACTGTCGAAGCTGTTTGCAGGTGAATTTGCAAAAAACTGCTGCGGCGCGATATGTAACGTCTGCTCGGTCGGAGCGTTTCAGCCCGGGCCTTACACGGCGTCGTATTACGCCTCAAAGTCGTATTTATATAACTACACGCTCGCCCTGCGAACGGAGCTTAAGGAGTACGGCGTCGCCGTGACAGCGCTCTGCCCCGGTTCCGTCGGCACGGACTTTTTCAAAACTGCAAACGCGCCCGAACCGGAAAAGCCGGTAAACCCGCAGACCGTCGCCGCATACGGATACCGCAGTCTTATGAAAAATAATAAGACGGCGATATATCCGTTCAAAAACCGCCTCGCCTTGATCGCGCCGAAGAGTATCAGATCTGCATATATCGCAAAGCTGAAAAGGCAAGATCATGGACCGAAATAAATTTCCCAAGCGAAAACCGACGCGGCTGCAAAACTACGATTACAGTTCACCCGGTGCATACTTTATTACGATATGTACGCAAGGCAAGAAGTGTATATTATCTGACATCGTAGGGGAGGGGTCTCCCCTCCCGTATGAAAGACCGACCCTTTCTCTGCATATTGCCCCCGGCACATACGCGGTATCGCCTGTTCCGGAATTGACGCGTTACGGTGAAATCGTTGACGGTCTTATAAAGATAATACCTGTAAAATATAACAGCGTATTTGTGGATAGATACGTTATAATGCCTAATCATATACACGTGTTATTGTCTGTCATCCCGAGTGATAACAGCGGGAGGGGAGACCCCTCCCCTACGGCGACTGTATCGATAGAACGTATCACGGGTTGGCTGAAATATCAGGCGACCAAAGAGATAAACGCGGTTCGTCAGACACCGGGCGAACGCGTTTTTCAGAGATCTTTTTACGATCACGTTATTCGCTGCCGCGATGATTATGACGAGATCTATAAATACATAGCAGAAAACCCGCTGAAATGGCAAAGTGACTGTTTTTATACGCACTAATAAAGAATAATATATATAATACGAGCCGCCCTCGATTGAGGGCGGCTCTGTATTTTAAGGCTTAGTTTATCGGATTATTTGCCGAGTTTCTTTTTGCCTATGACAACGCCTGCCGCTGCTGCGCAAGCTACTGCCGCGAGAGCGATGACAGCGATGTCGCTTGTCGGAGTCGGGATTACCGGAGCTTCCGTTACGTTGAACGTTACGCCTACCTGGCGGATGTCTTCAACGTCAGCAGTGGATCTGTCTTTTACGACCTTGATCTGCGTGCCGTCAGCTGCGATTACGTAAACGTCAATGGAGTGTTCGCCGGCGGTCAGATCCGCAACCGGTACTACAACGCAGAAGCCCTGAGCGCCGGGGAAGTTTGAGCCAGCAAGTTCAGCCGCTCTGTCCTGAATGAAGTCGCCGGTGACTACTTCGCCGCCGTCGATCGAGTAACCGAAGCCTGCTATGTCAGCAATGTTTTCGGAAATTCTTACCCAACCGCGTACGGTGATGTTGTCGACCGTGCCTTCTTCGAAGTCGAGGACGGATTTGTCTTCGAGAGCGAATATGCTCTTGTCAACGCTGCCCGAGAAGAGCTGCTTGTCGTCATATTTAAGCTCGTCGTAAGATACGTTGAGGAGCGTGTATTCGGGAGCTTCCGGAGCAATGCCTTCTATAAGGAACATTACGGGAGCTTTGTTTGCATCGGGATTTTCGACGCCGTAAGCGGCGGGATCCTGAATCGTGCAGTTACCGGAAAGTGTTACCGGTACTCCGCCTTCAAGCGGGAGGCTGGTGCCGAGCACTAACCATCCGAAACCTGCATCGGGATTCGGGTTGATCGCGGTAGGCTGTACCTGAATCTTATAGTGACCGGCGGGGTATGCCTGCGAGAAGAAGAACGTAGGAGCCGTGTCGCCTGCGAACGTATAAGGTATCGTTTCGAGAACGTTGCCGTTTTCGTCGATCAGTCTGATTTCAGCTTCTATGCCTTCGGGATTCGAATAGAACATAGCGCAGAAGCCTTTGAACGCTACGGGTGAGTCAAAATCAACGTCGATGTAATGCGTGGTATCGGTCATCCATGCGCCCGGAATGGTGATGCCGGATCCAGCGTCGCAGAGCCAGATCGCTTTTTCAAGCGTGAACGAGAAGGAAGTGAATTCAAGAACCGTGCCGTCCGTCGCTTTGACGTACAGTCTGATCGTATGGTCGCCGGCAGAGAGACCGCCAACGTTGATCGGGTTGATGAAGAAGCCGTTGCATACAGCGGTCGATTCAGCGTTGAGTATCGGAATTATTTCAGATCTGTCCTGAATGTAGGCTGCGTCGAATACGGGTTCGCCGTCGTCGATGCTGTAGCCGAACGATTCGATCGTGCCGTTATCGATCCAAGCCCAGCCGCGTACGGATACGAGGCTGATGAATCCGAAGTTCGGGTTCGCTTCGATCCAGCCGCCTGCATTGCCGTCGACCATCAGGTTGTAGTCGAGCCAGAGAGTATCGAACGAGAAGCCGTGGAGCGCTACGGGATCCTGCGGAGCGGGTCTCTCAACGGAGAACGGAGCGGTCACAACTTCAATGATCGTGCCGTCTTCAGCTTCTACGAGAACGGTGATCGTGTGATCTCCGGTTTCAAGAGCGGATACGTCGACCGGATTGATGTTGTAGCCGTTTGCGGTCGCCTGAGTTGCACCGGACTGTGCGTAAACGTCAGGTCTGTCCTGAAGGAACGCAGCGTCGAATACGGGTTCGCCGTCGTCGATCCTGTAACCGAAGGATACGATCGTGCTGTTGTTGATCCAAGCCCAGCCGCGTACGCCTATGTTCTGTACGTCGCCGGTGATCGGGTTTTCTCTGAGGTAACCGAGAGCGTCGGGCACGTCGCAGATCACGTTGCCGTCGACCAAAACGGTGTTGAAGGACTGAGCGCGGAGCGATGCGGGAGGTACTTCTTTGGTTATCGTAACGGTGCCGCTGTACATATCTACCGCAGCATTGCCGTCCGGACCGGTAACTCTTACTACGAGAGTAATCGTATGTTCGCCCTCTGCAAGAGCCGAGAGATCGATGCCGTCGCCGCGCGTTGCATATCTGAACGCGTATTCGCCGGCGTTGGCTTTGATTATGGCTTCTTCATCAGCGCTGTTGAAGTTGCGGAAATCGATGAAGTCATAATCGGGTTCGCCGCCGTCTATTCTGTAACCGAGGTTGTTGGCGGGATAGTTGGCGCCTGCCCAACCTGCAGCGGTAAGGAACGTGCCGTTGAGCTGGAAGATGTCTGACCAGCACATGATCAGCTTAGGAGCTTCCGGAGCAGGAGCTCTTTCTATAACGAATGTGAACGATGCTATTTCAACTACGTTTCCGTCAGCCGCTTTTACGAGGATCTGGAACGTATGATCGCCGTCTTCAAGGCCGGAAACGTCAGCGGATGCGATGTTGAAACCGTTAGCGGTTTCGGAGGTCGCGCCATCCTGTGCGTATACGTCAGGTCTGTCCTGAGTATTTGCAGCGTCGAATACGGGTTCGCCGCCGTCAACGCTGTAACCGAAAGCTTCGATCGTGCTGTTGTCGATCCAAGCCCAACCGCGTACGCCTATGTTCTGAGCGTCGCCGAAATTCGGGTTCTCGGCGATCCAGCTGTCTGCCGCGCCGTCTTTCTTCAATTCGCCGTTGATATAAATGGTATCGAAGGATTTGGCGTGGAGTGCTGCCGGCGGAAGCGGTCTTTCGACGGAGAACGGAGCAGTAACGACTTCAATGACGGTTTCATCAGCCGCTTTGACGAGTACGGTGATCGTATGATCGCCGGTTTCAAGAGCGGATACGTCGACCGGATTGATGTTGAAGCCGTTTGCGGTCGCCTGAGTTGCGCCGGACTGTGCGTAAACGTCAGGTCTGTCCTGAAGGAACGCAGCGTCGAATACGGGTTCGCCGCCGTCGAGTTTATAACCGAACGCTTCGATCGTGCTGTTGTCGATCCAAGCCCAGCCGCGTACGCCTATTGTCTGTACGTCGCCGGTGATCGGATTTGCAGCGAGGTGGCTGAGAGCGTCGGGCACGTCGCAGATTGTTTCGCCGTCAACCCATACGGTGTTGAAGGACATATTGTGCAGGGAAGCGGGCTGCGGGGGCAGCTCTTCTTCGGTAACGGTGAACGTTACGCCGACCTGGCGGATATCTTCGCCGCCCTCGGGAGTAGATCTGTCTTTAACGATCATGATCTGCGTGCCGTCTTCAGCAACTACGTAAGTATCGATCGAATGCTCGCCTGCGGCAAGAGTGTCGACCGGAACTACGACTTTGAAGCCCTGAGCGCCGACATACTGTTCGCCGGCAGCGGAGAGTTCCGCAACTCTGTCATCGATGAACGACGTGTTCGTAACGACTTCGCCGCCGTCTATCGAGTAACCGAAGTTAACGATATCAGCCGCATTGGTGGATATCTTGACCCAGCCGCGGACCGTTATGGTGGAAACGGTGCCGACCTGGAAGTTGAGGACTGACGGATCTTCAAGACCGTGGATCCATTTGTCTACGCTGCCTTCTTTAAGAAGCGTTTCATCATAATACAGGTTGTCGTATGATACGCCGAGCAGCGAGTACGCGGGAGCCGCCGCTTCGATGGTGACCGTGCCGGAAGCGGTTCCGATCTCGACGGAATTTTCATCCTTGTCGTACGGGCCGTCTTTAACGGTTACGGTAACGGCGATATCGCCCTTCGCGTCATCAGCCGCTTTGACTTTGAGCTGGATGAGCGCGCCGTCGCCGCTGATGTGCTTTTTAGCTTTCGCCTCAAGAAGAGCTCTGACCGAGCCGTCCGCGCGGAGGTTCAGCGTCAGCGAGTCGATGCCCGAGACTTCTGATTCTTCCGCAATATCGCCTACAGGCAGATACTCATCTTCGTCTTCGTCATATTCGGATACGAATTCGAGGCCTTCACCCAGCGCGATCTCAAGCAGTGCATAGTTGAAACCGGGGTTGTCGGATATCGAAATCGTAATGAAAAACTCTTCGCCCGGTGCTGCGGTCACATCTTCGCAGTAAAAGGCGGGGTCTCCCTCCGCGCTTGCCCACAGTGAAAACATTGCGGAAACAAGCGAGACGATGAGCAGAAATGATAGGAATTTTTTCATACTCTTTCTTTTTCTCCTTTTTTATTTTTAACTTTTTTAAAGTTATTATAAGTATATCACGCGTATTATGGTTTGTCAATACTTTTTCTGAATTTTGTGCGGTATTTAGCGGAAAAATCAAAATTTTTTATTTATTTATATCGCGTATATTGTTTTTTAACGCTTATTTCCTGCTTAAATCAATATATCGTTCCCTTATCCGGCGTCTTCCGGGCGAGTATGTTAATTATTTGTTAATTCTGCGAAAAGGTATTGATTTTTTCGAAAATGATGATACAATATGAGTTGTTGTTTGGCACTCATACGCAAAGAGTGCCAAACAAAAAATTCAACTTTTGGGAGGAAACATTATGCAGTTGAAACCTTTATCAGACCGCGTGGTCCTGCGCATGACCGAAGCGGAAGAAACGACGAAAAGCGGCATCATCCTCGCCGGCTCGGCGAAAGAAAAACCGCAGATAGCGGAAATAATCGCGGTAGGTCCCGGCGGAGTCGTCGACGGCAAAGAAGTCGTCATGACGGTTAAAAAAGGACAGAAAGTAATATTCTCTAAATACAGCGGAACGGAAGTCAAATTCGAGGGCGAAGAATACACCATCGTAAGACAGAGCGACATTCTCGCCGTTGTTGAATAAGAAAGGGGCGAAAAATCATGGCAAAACAGATCATTTACGGAGCGGAAGCCAGAGCGGCTCTTCAGGCCGGCGTCGACAAACTCTCCGACACAGTCAAAATAACTCTCGGCCCGAAAGGCAGAAACGTGGTTCTCGATAAAAAATACGGCGCGCCGCTCATCACAAACGACGGCGTCACGATAGCGAAAGAGATCGAGCTCGAGGACGCTTTTGAAAACATGGGCGCTCAGCTCGTCAAAGAAGTCGCGACGAAGACTAACGACGCCGCGGGCGACGGCACGACCACCGCTACCCTGCTCGCTCAGGCTCTCATCAGAGAAGGCATGAAGAACGTTACCGCGGGCGCCAACCCGATGGTAGTCCGCAAGGGCATACTCCGCGCGTCCGAAGAAGCGGTCAAGGCGATAATCGCCAATTCGCAGTCCGTCAAAGGCAGCGAAGACATCGCGAGAGTCGGCACGGTATCGTCCGGCGACGCGTACATCGGCAAGCTTATAGCCGACGCTATGAAAAAAGTGACCTCCGACGGCGTTATCACCGTTGAAGAATCCAAGTCCGCGGAGACTTATTCCGAGGTCGTAGAAGGTATGCAGTTCGACCGCGGCTATATCTCGCCTTACATGGTCACCGACGCCGATAAGATGGAAGCCGTTCTCGACGACGCCTGCATCCTTATCACCGACAAGAAAATTTCGAATATTCAGGACATTCTGCCGCTGCTCGAACAGATCGTCAAGACCGGCAGCAAGCTGCTGATCATCGCGGAAGATATCGAAGGCGAAGCGCTCACCACGCTGATCCTCAACAAGCTCAGAGGCACGTTCAACTGCGTAGCCGTCAAAGCTCCCGGCTTCGGCGACAGACGCAAAGAAATGCTCCGCGATATCGCGATACTCACCGGCGGCGAGGTCATCACCTCCGAGCTCGGCCTTGAACTTGCCGACGCGACGTTCGATCAGCTCGGCCACGCAAGACAGGTGAAAGTAAACAAAGACAACACGATCATAGTCGACGGCGCGGGCGACAAGGATCAGATCAAGGCGAGAGTCGGTCAGATCAGAGCCGCTATCGAAACGACGACTTCCGATTTCGACCGCGAAAAACTGCAGGAAAGACTTGCAAAACTCGCCGGCGGCGTAGCCGTCATCAAAGTCGGCGCGGCGACCGAGGTCGAAATGAAAGAAAAGAAGCTCCGTATCGAAGATGCGCTGAACGCGACGAAAGCCGCTGTTGAAGAGGGCATCGTAGCGGGCGGCGGCGTTGCGTATCTCAACGCGATACCGGCGGTCAAAGCTCTGCTCAAGGTTGTCGAAGGCGACGAAAAGGTCGGCGTGAACATAGTTCTCAAGGCTCTTGAAGCTCCGATCCGCCAGATCGCCGAAAACGCGGGCTTCGAAGGCTCCGTCATCGTCGATAAGATCATCGCTTCGAGAAAGACCGGCTACGGCTTCGACGCTTATAATGAAAAGTACGTCGATATGGTCGAATCGGGCATCGTGGACCCGACGAAGGTCACGCGCTCCGCTCTGCAGAACGCGGCGTCTATCGCGGCGACCGTCCTTACGACGGAATCGCTCGTTGCGGACAAGAAAGAAGAAAATCCCGCTCCCGCGGCTCCCGCAGCCGGCGGCATGGGCGGTATGTATTGATAAGACGGCGAAAGCCGCTCCCGTCCGCCCCGCGTCGAACAAAAAACGCTTGATAAACAAAACCGCCGTGCGCACGTCAAACTGCGCGTACGGCGGTTTTTTGTCGGCGATGCGCATTCGCCTCGCCGAAGCGCGTTCAAAAACAAAAACAGGCTGACGAAGCGCTGTTCATCAGCCTGCCTTTCTTCAAAACGAAGATCAGTTTACTTTGATTATCTGAGGAATCCGAAGCTCTTGATGATCGCCGGTTCTTTGGCTTTGCCGCTGCAGATCTGGAAGAAGCATATGATCTTGATGACTTCAAGCACCAGGATGAAGATGCCGCCGGCGATCGGAACGATGAACGTCCAGCAAAGGATCGTGATCGCAAGGACCGTAAGAGTTTCTATGACGAGGAACTTGAGAGCCTGTCTGAGGTGGAACTTTACGTACGGCGAATCGTGGCTTGCAAGAAGCGCGATTATGATGCCTGCCGCGCCGAGCAGATAAACGAGCATCGCAATGACCTTGTTGTCGGAGATATCTTTCGAATCGAATTCAGCGGTATGATCGAAAGGATCCGCGTTCACGGGTTGCGGCTGCGGCTGCGGCTGTTGTTGTTCCGCACCGAAGGCGTATCCGCAGTTAGTGCAGAATGAAGTGTTGTCATCAAGCTGTGCCTGACATTTAGGACAAGTTTTCATAAATGATCGCTCCTTTGTTATTTTTTTAACATTATATATCAATTTCAGCCGTTTGTCAAGTATAAACGCTCATTTTCGACAAAAAATCGTATGAGCTCTCAATCTATCGACTTGAGAGATTCGACCATGCTTATTTTTCTTATCGGCCGGTTCATATAAAGGTCTACGAGAAGCGAGAACGTCACCGTCAGAACAAACGCGATGACGTAGTTCAGCGGATGTATTTCACGGCCGAACATGACAAGATCTATCTCAGCCGTTTTTATAACGTATTCGGCGAGCAGTCTGCCGAGACCGAGTCCGAGGACCGCGCCGGTCAGCGTAAGCGTTATGCTTTCTCTGAAAATGTAATGCGACACTTCAAGATCGTTGAATCCGAGTACCTCGAGCGTCGCTATCTCTCTCTTTCTCTCGGCTATATTGATGCTCGCAAGATTGTACAGCACTATCACGGCGAGCAGCATCGCCGAGATTATAAGCACCATTACGACGGCGTTCAGCGCCTGGAGCATGAGGCTGAACGTTTCACGCATGGCAGTCTGCGTCTGTATCGCAACGACGTGATCCAGCGCGTTTATCTCGGACATCATCGAAGATTCCGTTTCCTTATCGGCATCGTAACTGAAAACCATCATATTGAAATCGGGATCGCCGAATTTTTCTTCATACGTCTCAGGCAGAATATAGACGAAATGCGATATGTAGTTTTCGACGATGCCGGCTATCGGCACGCTTTTCTCGCCGGAGCCTCCCGCGCTCAGAGCAACGGTGTCGCCGACGGTGACGCCGAGCAACGACGCGAGTTTTTCCGTTATCAGCGCCGAGCCTTTCTGCAGCGTATATCTTTCTTTCGTTACTCTGTTAGTGAAGTTTATCATCTTTGCGGCGAGTTCTTCGGACTCGACGACGAAAAGATATCCCTGATATTTTCTGCCGTTTGCAGAGATATCTTCCGTCTTCTGCAGCGCAAGCATCTCGGCGGCGTTTTTATCGTATTCTTTTATTATCGCGTCGATCTTGCTTCTGTCTTCTTCGTCAAAATCAGCCGTCATCGCGAAAGCGTCGTAGTTGATGACCGAGTCAAAATGCTTTTCAAGTATATCGGAAATCGAATCGCGCAGAGCAAATCCGCACAGCACCAGCGCGGTACAGCCCATTATGCCGATGAGAGTCATTATCATACGCTTTTTGTATCTGAAAATGTTGCGCACCGCGACCTTGCCGAAAAACGACAGCCTGTTCCAGATAAATCCGATACGCTCGAGAAGCACCCTTTTGCCCGCTTTCGGGGCTTCCGCGCGCATGAGCTTCGCGGGGGCGCCGCGCATGACCTTGAAGCAGCAGCCGGCTACGGTTATAAACGCCAGCGCGGCGCTGAACGCCGTTATTACTATAGCGTCGGTCAGAATGAACGGTATGTGCACCGCTCTGATCTGATAAAGTATGCCGTAGGCTTTGATTATCACGAACGGAAAGACCTTGTATCCCGTCGAAAGACCCACAACGCAGCCGAGGACCGTCGCCGACAAACAGTAAAACATATATTTGCCGAGTATCCGGCCGGTCGTATATCCGAGCGCCTTCATGGTACCGATCTGAGTTCTCTCCTCTTCCACCATTCTCGTCATGCCGGTCACGCAGACGAGAGCCGCGACGAGTATGAAAAACGCCGGGAATACCTTTGCTATGTTCTTTATCCTCTCCGCGTTCTCACCGTACTCGGCGTAACCCGCGTTATCGTCTCTTGTGAATACGTAACATACCGGCTCTGTAAGCTCCGACACCTGTTTTCCGGCGTCGGCGACCTCCGCCTCGGCGTCCGCGAGTCTGGCGGCTCCGTCTTCGTACTCGGCTTTGCCCTCTTCGTATTTCCGTTTCGCTTCGGCAAGCTCTTCCTCTTTCGCGTTCAGTTCCGTCTCGGCCGAAGCAAGTTCTATTTTACCGGATTCGAGTTCCGCCTTGCCGCGCTCGAGTTCTGCTTTCGCGTCGGAAAGCTGCTGTACGCCGTTAAGCATCAGATCTTCGTTGTATTCTATCTGTGCTTTCGCGTCATCGAGCTTCGCTTTCGCGTCGGACAGCTTTTTGTCGGCGTCTTTTTCGGCGCGCGAGAGCTTCTTTTTCGCCGCCGACAGCTCCGCCGCATATTTATCGTACTCAGCCTGTTTTTCATCGAGCCCGGCTTTTGCGTCGTCAAGATATTCCTTGATCTTCATAAAATAACCGTATGCTTTGTCGAGCTGTTCTTTAAGAAGCGTCTTCTGCTCCGGGTCGGCGTTGACCGCCTCGCAGATCTCGTTATATTTGTTTTCCGCTTCTTCATAGTATGAGAAAGCCTTATCGTAAAGTTCTCTCATATAATCGTACGTTTCCCACGCGGAATCGAGCTCGGGTTTCGCGCTGCTGAGTTCGGCCTCGGCTTTTTCGATCTCGTATCTTGCCGACGACAACTCTCTTTCAGCCGACAGTTTCGCCTCGGCGTACTCTTCGTAGCCCTGATCGTACTGCCTGTGCGCTTCTATCAGGGCGGAACTCGCGTTGGCGGCTTCTTCCGTCTTTTTGTTGAGTTCTTCTTCGCCTTCGATCAGTTTTCGTTCCGCCTCTTCAGCCTCGGCTTTCTTTTCGGCAAACGTATTTTTCGCCTCGTCGAGCTTTGCCTCGCCGTCTTTGATCTTTTCTTCGGCGTCTTCAAGCTCTTTTTTCGCGTCGGCAAGTTTGATCCTGTTCTCTTCTATTTCCGCTTCGGCGTCGGCTATTTCGCCGTTCGCCTCTTCGACCGTACGGTGAAAGCGGTCTTTTGCCGCGATATCGGACAGCTCTTTAATGAGCTTCGTTTTTTCCGCTTCGAGCTTTTTATATTCATCCGTATAAACCACGGCTTCTTTCATATCGGCGAAAGTAACGTATATTTCGGTATAGTATCCGCTCTTGAAATTTGACGGAAATATATATACTATACGGCTCAGCGCGCCGCTGCCGACCTGGGTCGTGCCGTGCTCGTAATCGGAGATATACATCGCCGAATACGCGGATCCGACTACTTTGAAGCTCATGTTTTTGAGCTGATCCGCGGCTTTGCCGTCTTCAACCGTTATCACAGTGCCGGGCATGAGCGAGCTTGCCGAGTCGACGAGACACTCGTCCTCGGCTATCGGGAACCTTCCGCTTTTCAACTCAAGCCTGTTTATCGCGTCGCCGCGGTCAAACGCTTCAAACCTCGTCTCCAGAACGCGCGAATCGCCTGTCGCCATACAGTCGTAAAAGTACGAAGGTTTTATGACCGCGCCGTCGATCGCGGAAAGCGCCGCAACCTCTTCTTCGTCAAAACCCCACGTCGAAAGAACGCGGAAATGCATCAGATCCTGTCTGTCTGAATAAATATCCGTGGAATAGATCATATCGGGGCTGCTCGCCTTGACGCCTGCGAAAAACCCGACTCCGAGCGCGACGATCAGAAGTATCGAAAAATACCTGTATTTCGTCCGCGCGACGGTACGCAGAGCGTCGGCAACGGTGGCTTTTTTCATCACCATTCGATCTCCTCAATGGGTTTCGGCGTCTTGTTGATCTCCGTCTTTACGACTGCGCCGCTCTTCACTCTGATCACCCTGTCCGCCATAGCGGTCAGAGCCGAGTTGTGCGTGACGATTATAACGGTCATTTTGTCTTTTCTGCACGTATCCTGAAGCAGTTTGAGTATCATTTTGCCCGTATTGTAGTCGAGCGCCCCTGTCGGCTCGTCGCATAAAAGCAGTTTCGGCTTTTTTGCGAGAGCTCTCGCTATCGATACTCTCTGCTGTTCTCCGCCCGACAGCTGAGCGGGAAAGTTGTCTTTTCTGTCCGACAGTCCGACCTTGCCGAGTATCTCGTCGGCGGGTATGTAATCCGACGTTATCTGAGAAGCGAGCTCGACGTTCTCCTTTGCCGTCAGATTAGGTATGAGATTGTAGAACTGAAAGATAAACCCGACTTTGCGGCGGCGGTAATCGATAAGCTGTTTTCTGCCGTATCTCTGTATGTTTTCGCCGTCGACCGTGACCGAGCCTTCGTCGGCGTTGTCCATCCCGCCGAGTATGTTCAGCACGGTCGTTTTGCCGCTGCCGCTCGGTCCGACAATAACAGCCAGCTCTCCGCTCTCTATCTCAAAGCTCATGCCGGAAGCCGCTTCTATCGTAACGGAACCGGTTTTATATCTTTTGTAAACTCTGTCAAGTGAAATAAAACTCATAACACACCGCCGTGATTTTTTGTTTGGAGTATTTTATCACAAAAAATAATATATTGTCAAGAGAAATAATAAAAAACGTTCACGGTTGAAATATTCATATATTGACGGTACAATAACGATATAAAGGAGGCGCGGAAATGGATATCAAAGAAGCGATGGTCAAAAGACATTCCGTAAGAAGTTATACGGACAGACCTGTCGAAGAAGAAAAGGCGGCGGCGCTCCGTGCGCTGGCGGACGGGTACAATAAAGAAAGCGGGCTCCATATACAGCTCGTAACGGACGAGCCGAAGGCGTTCGGTTCGGCGATGGCGAAGTACGGCAGTTTCAGCGGCGTCAGTAATTATATCGCGCTGATCGGTAAAGACGGCGACGGGCTCGACGAACTCTGCGGTTATTACGGAGAAAAGCTCGTACTTGAAGCTCAGATGATGGGGCTCAACACCTGCTGGGTCGCTTTGACGTACAAAAAAGTTCCGGACGCTTACGAGATCCTGCCGGGCGAAAAGCTGCTGCTCGTGATCTCGCTCGGTTACGGAAAAGATCAGGGAGTGCCTCACAGATCGAAAAAGATACGGGACGTAAGCAACGTTTCCGACGATACGCCCGACTGGTTCGGAGCCGGAGTCGAAGCGGCGCTGCTCGCGCCGACAGCAATGAATCAGCAGAAATTCAGATTCACGTATGAAGACGGCAAAGTCGAAGCAAAACCGGGCGTCGGGTTCTATACAAAAGTCGATCTCGGCATAGCGAAATACCATTTCGAGATCGGCTCGGGTCGTAAAATATAATTTGTGAATGCCGCGTAAGCGGCATTTTTCTACGTAATATTTCCGGTTATGACTATTACCGCCTCGCCCGGCGTGACCGTCACGATACCGCTCGCCGGATCGCGTTCGAACGTCGCCGCGGGTACGGTCACCGCTCCGTCGGCGGTCGTGAATACGCCGCCTTCGTAAGTATAATCCGTACCTGCGCTCCAGATCTGACCGTTATAGGTAACGGCGACGCCGGTAAGCGGCGGATCGAAGGTATCCGTCACGACGGGGTTGCCTTCCGCTCCGGCTTCGGTGCCGCCGCGGTTATAAAGCGTGATCGTGTAGCTGATCTGACCGTTTTCGGGTACCGTCGGCGGATCGAGCGTCTTTTCTATCGAAAGCTCCGTGTCTGTCGCCGCGGTAACCGTCGCCGTCGCGGTCAGCGTATCGCCGTCGTTTGCGGTAACGGTGTTCGTCACCTCGGAACCCGTTTCGAGCGGCGCGTAAGCGTTTATGCCGGCTTCGTAAATGAGTATCACGTTTCCGTTAACCGGCACCGTGATGCCCGTTATCTGAAGCGGCTGTTCGCTCTGAACCGTCGGCGACGGCGAAAGCTGACCGTCTGTAAACGTCAGAAGCGAGCCCGATACGTACGTAAGCGGGTAAAGGGTCTGTTCTCCGAATGCAAACGCCCCGAGATCGTCCGTCAGCGTTACGTCGCTCGCGGGCGCGGTCCCGGAATTCGTCAGCGAAACGGCGTAGGCGATGCGTTCGCCTTCGGTATAGGTCTCGTTCGCCGCGGTCTTCGTGACCGAGAGCGTTTCGGTAAGCTGTCCCGACGTAACGTTTGAAAGCACCGAGACGTTGTTGTACGTAAGCGTCGCCTGATTTGTGAAAATTGCCATATCGTTTCCTCCTTATAATAAAACCGTTGTCGCGGTCTTATATATCATATGCACGGTTTTGAAGGATCGACACGGAAAATCGAACGAATTCTGTTTGCGCATGAATTGATGCCTGCATCGTGAATTACCGCTTACGCGGCGCCTTATATCATATCGCGTCAACGATATATGCGGCAGGGTACATTCGATATATTTGCTCCGCAAATGTGATTTTTCTTCCCGCAGGGGAGCGGCTTCCGCTCCCGCATCGAACGGTTACGTAATAAGTTTATTATCTGCACGGTTTTGTAACGGGCGATTCGTGAATCGCCCCTACGACCTTCGAATATCGTTATCGCTGACCGTTCGCTTTTCGGGAGGCTGCGCCCCGCCTCCCTTGCATCCTCCCTGACCCCCCTCATCCCTCCAAATCCCCGGCCTTCAACCGGGGGCGCCGCGCGGTCCCCTCAAATCTTTGATTTGCGGGAGGGGATAAGGGGGTTTGGGGGTTGGCGCGGTTTGTCGCGCCGGAGGGGTGGGACAACCCCCAAGAATTATCGGGGTGAACCTGCGATCGGTTCATGAGCCGTAGGGGTCGGCGCCTTCGACGACCCTTTTAAAAATGAATTGCCCTTCGGGCATGAATTACGCCTGACGGCGCATGAATTAACGGCTTTGCCGTCATGAATTACGCTTCGCGCATGAATTGCGGCTTGCGCTGCGTTTTGGGGACTCCCGCCCCCCAAAGCGGCTGACGCCGCAGTTAAATACGCCTTCGGCGTGTGATATACGCTTCGCGTGTGAAATCGCTGCGCGGTGAAATTCGACTCTGACGAGTCGAGTTTTTGGGGACTCCCCGCCCCCTTAACCGCCCCCAAACCCCCACCATCCCCCCGTTATCCTAACGGGGCTTTTTTCCGCCTGCCGCGCGGCCCCCTCGATCTATGATCGATGGGAGGGGTAAGTGGGCTTGGGGGTGCGAACGTATGCGAGCGGAGGGATGGAAAACCCCCCAAAGATAAACAGGGGCAGCCGAACACTCGGTTTACGTACCGTTGTGTCGGCGCCTCGGCGCCCCTTTTAAAAACGAATTGCCCTTCGGGCATGAATTACGCCTGACAGCGCATGAATTAACGGCTTTGCCGTCATGAATTACGCTTCGCGCATGAATTGCGGCTTGCGCCGCGTTTTGGGGACTCCCCGCCCCCCTCGTGAAACGCGACGCTTAATACCGCTTGCGGTATATCATCGGGCTTTGCCCGATATCATGCGGCGTAAGCCGTATATCATACAGCCTCAGGCTGTATATCATTGCTTGCGCGTAATTTGCGCGTAATTCTCCGTTCCCGATTCTCCGTTAAAAAACCGCCGCAAAGGTTGCCCTCCGCGGCGTTTTTTACTGTCTTGATTCAATTTAGCTCTCTCGCTTTGGCCTGTTCGGCTTTGATCGCTCTCTTTTCCGCGTTCTGCACGCCGTACGTGAGAGCGGTTATCATTATGCCGAGAAAGTCGACGAAGATCAGTATCGCCGATACGAGCTGTATCTTTTCACCTATGCTCTTTCTCGTCTGCATTTTGCCGAACTCGCTCTGCTGTTCTGTCAGCGGCAGCTTCGACAGCTCGTGATAATCTACGTCCTGCAGCACGCCGCCAACGGTATAGAGGACAGCCGACAGTATGCACGCTATGACGAGTATCATAAAGAATAGTTCGTTCTTTCTCATAAACTCACCGATCACATGGCCGATTCTTTCTTTTTCTTTACGACCGCTCTGATGATGAAGAACGCCGCCAGCGCGACGACGATCACGCCGCAGATGATATAGACCGCGCCGCCGATGCTGCTTTCGATTTTAAGCTCTTCCCAAAGCTCGTTCTGCAGGTTCCTTACGTTTTCGGGCAGGTCGTAGAAGTATTCCATCTTTTCCATGTCGTAATTGTAGAGTATATCCATAGCGTCGGGATGTATCTCGTTCATGCCCGCCGCGTATTCTTCGTTTTCGTAAACGAGTCTGTTAGGCGAGGCGTAGCATATCGCTTCGGCGTTGGCTATGGCGATATCTTCGGTCAGCATGAAGTTGATATATTCAAGCGCAAGATCTTTATTCTGCGAGTTAGACGGTACGCACATCGCGTCGACGAAAACGTTTGTGCCTTCCTTCGGATAGAAGAACGCGAGGCTTTCGTTTTCTTCGTACATCGTGAAGAAGTCGCCGGCGTAGTACGGAGCGACCGCGGCGGAACCGCCTTCCATCTTATTGAACACTTCGTCCATCACGTAGCCCTGAACGACGGATTTCTGCTTTTTGAGCAGTTCCTGCGCGGCTCTCCAGTCCGCTTCGTTTTCGCTGTTGGCGCTCGTGCCCTGATAGAAATGTGCGGTGCCGAACGCGTCTCTCGGGTTGTTGAACTGAAGTATGCTGCCGGAGTATTTCTCATTCCACATGAGCGCCCAGCTGCCTATATCGGGTTCGTTCTCCTCGATGAGCTCCGTGTTGTAGATTATGCCGACGGTGCCGTAGGTGTAAGGCACCGAATATTCGTTGTTTGCGTCGTAGTACAGATTTTTGAAATCTTCGTTTATATACTGATAATTCTCAACGTTCTTTGCAGGGTCGATTTTCATCAGGAAGCCCTCGGCGGCAAGTCTCGCGACCATATAGTCGGACGGGAATATGACGTCGTAGCTCACGGCGCCGCTCGAAATCTTTGAATAAAGGTCTTCGTTGCTCGCGTAAGTCGAATAATTGACCGTCACGTTTTTGCCGAGCGTCGTTTTGCAGTATTCTTCGAACGCGGCGTTGGTGTCGAGAGATCCCTCGCTGCCGTCAGAGATGTATTCACCCCAGTTATACACGTAAAGCGTGACGGAATCGCCGCCGGCGTTGCACGAGCAGAGCATTGCGAGCGCGAGTACCGCGATCACGCAGAGTGAGACGATTTTTTTAACCATTTTCTTTTACCCCCGTTTTCGGTTTTCTTTTTACTTTTGATTTGCCAAGGTTGAAGCTGCCTGCGAAATTCACAAGAAGCAGCAATATCAGAATGGCGAACACCATGAGCGCACATAGCGCGTACATGCTGAATTTGACTTTATGAGCCGTCTGCGTGTAGACGTACAGCGGCAGAGTCTGAAAGTCCGGCGAGCTGACGAAGTGGCTTATCACGAAGTCGTCGAGCGACAGCGTGAAGCCGAGCATAAGACCGGATACGACGCCCGGCAGAACGTATGGCAGCTCGATCCTGAAAAACGAACCCGCCGGCGTACAGCCGAGGTCGAGAGCCGCCTCGGTGAGATGTTTGTCCATCTGAGCGAAACGCGGCAGAACCGACAATATGACGTAAGGAATGTTGAACGTCGTGTGCGCGATCAGCATCGTCACAAAACCGAATTTCAGCGGCAGAAACGGCATGGTCGACGCAAACACGAACAAAAGCATCATTGAAACGCCCGTTACGATATCGGGATTCATCATCGGTATGTTCGTTACGGAGCGGATCACGGTTTTTATATAGCGCGAGCGCAGATTGTTTATGCCGAAAGCGGCGAGCGTGCCTATGACGGTGGCGAGCACCGACGACGAGATCGCGAGATAAAGCGAGTTTTTGAGCGCGCCGAGCGCGGTCGCGTCGCGGAAGAGCTCCGCGTACCAGTAGAACGAAAACGTCGTGAACTGGTTGAGCGAGCCTCTTTCATTGAACGAGAACAGTACGAGCACGATGATCGGCGCGTAAAGCAGCGCGAACACCAACACCATATATATTCTTGACAGTGTTTTCATACTATAAGCTGACCTCCTTTGTTGTCGTCGGCGAATTTATTCATCACCGCGACGGAAATGAGTATCAGTATCATCATAACGAGCGATATCGCCGCGCCGACGTTATACGTGCTCTGATTCTGGAAGTGGCGTTCTATCGTGTCGCCTATGAGGTCGAACGAGCCGCCGCCGAGTTTCTGAGAAATATAGAACGTGCTGATCGACGGAACGAATACCATCGTTATGCCCGAGATTATGCCCGGAACGGTCAGCGGGAACACCACTTTCGTCATCGTTTTGAATCCGTTGCAGCCGAGGTCCTCCGCCGCTTCGAAATACCTGATGTCGAGTTTCGACATGCTCGTGTATATCGGCAGCACCATATAAGGCAGAAAATCGTAGACCATACCGAGTATGACCGCGCCCGCCGTGCCGACGATCTTTACCGGCCCTATGCCGATCGCTTCGAACAGAGTGTTGAGAAGTCCGCCGTTATCGAGCAGCGCCATAAGCGAATAAGTTCTGATAAGCAGGCTTATCCACATCGGCAGCATGAGTATAAGTATGAGTATTTTCTGCTTTGACGGTTTGAGCCGCGATATGAAGAACGCGAGCGGATAACCGATGAGAAGACATATCACGGTCGCGATCAGCGCGAATGCGACCGACAGACCGAAGATGTGCGCGTAATCGGAAAGGGCGCCGATATTCGAAAACGTGAAATTCCCGTTTCTGTCGGTAAAAGCGAAATAAACGACGAATATCAGCGGCGCGACTATGAACAGTACCGACCATACGGCGTGCGGCACGAGCGAAAACGAATCGAGAAACGATTTTTTATTCATCCTCAGCCTCCGTATTCTTCTCTTCTTCCTCGGGATCGGCAACGGACAGCTCGTCGAACTCTTCGCTGTAAGAAGAATAGTCGCCGAACATGCCCGAATACTCGGATTTCTTCATAACGTGTATGGCGTCCGGTTCTATATAAAGGCCTATAACGGAATCGGGCGCGCAGTAATCGGTCGTCTGTATCATCCACTTGAAGCCCTTGATGTCGACTATGATCTCCCAGTGCACGCCTTTGAACGTGACGCCGGTGACCGTTCCTCTGAGCATACCTTTGTCAGCCGGGACTATATCGACGTCCTCCGGCCGGACGACCACGTCGACCGGTTCGTTCTTTTCAAATCCGCTGTCGAGGCATTTGAATTCGACGCCGGCAAATTTTGCACGGAAATCGTCGATCATCACGCCGTCAAGTATGTTCGATTCGCCTATGAAGTCGGCGACGAAGGCGTTCTTCGGTTCGTTGTATATGTCTGTCGGAGTGCCGATCTGCTGTATCCTGCCGTCTGCCATGACGACTATCGTATCGGACATGCTGAGCGCCTCTTCCTGATCGTGGGTGACGTATATGAACGTGATACCGGTCCTCTCGTGCAGAGCTTTCAGCTCGTTCTGCATATCTTTACGCAGTTTGAGGTCGAGCGCGGCGAGCGGCTCGTCAAGCAGAAGCACCTTCGGGTTGTTGACGAGAGCTCTCGCTATCGCGACTCTCTGCTGCTGACCGCCCGACAGAGTCGAAACGGCGCGTTTTTCAAATCCCTTGAGGTTTACGAGCGCGAGCGTCTCTTTGACTTTCTTCGATATTACGTTATTCGGCACTTTTGCGACTCGCAGACCGAACGCAACGTTTTCGTAGACGTTCAGATGCGGGAACAGCGCGTATCGCTGGAACACCGTGTTGACGTTGCGCTTGTAAGGCGGCACGTCGTTTATCCTCTCGTCGAGAAAGAAAACGTCGCCTTCATCGGGCTGCTCGAAGCCGCCGATGATACGGAGCGTCGTCGTCTTGCCGCAGCCGGAAGGACCGAGCAGCGTAACGAATTCTTTATCTCTGATGTAGAGATTGATGTTTTTGAGCACAGGTTCGCCGTCGAATGATTTGCTGATGTTTTTCAGATCGATGATTTTAGTCTGTTCCATTTTCTTCTCCGTTACTGTTATATAAAAACATCCCCGCCGCTAAAGCAGAATATTTTTGCCTTAGGGTAGAGATGTTACCATTCTTTTATAAGGCGTCATATACAGATAAAAACCGTTAAGATTAAAATTCCGGATATAACACACGGACGTTCAGAGCAAAGCTCCCGTCCCATCGGATGACCGACGACCGGTCATGTGAAGACCGGTTCCTTATTTATCGCGCTTATTATATCATCTTTTTCTTTAAAATGCAATACCTTTCAGAAAATTTAATTATTCTTAAGAATTTGATAAAATATGACCGTCTTCAGTTCTTTTGCTCCGTCACGGCGGCGAAAAACGCGTAACAGCAGAGAAAAAACAGCGAAGCGTTGAACGAAGTGCAGAGCAGAACGAAAACGCCGCAGAGATAGAGCAGAAACAGGGCCGAAAACGAAACGGCGTTATATACGGTCCCGGCGGTCCGGTATTCGAACCGGCAAAAAAGCAGCGCCCGGAGTATCCTGCCGCCGTCGAACACGCCGACCGGCGCGAGATTTAACGCGGCGTACGCGAACCCGCATATAGCAAAAGAAGGCAGAAACGGCAGAACGGCGATCCCGCAGATCACGTTCGCCAGAGGTCCGGCGAGCGCGACGATAAGACCGTCCCGATATCCGACCACGCCGCCGTAGCGGATATCGGCGCCGAAAAGCCCGAGAGTAAACGACGATACGCGCAGACCGAGAAATCTGCCGGCCGCGAGATGACCGAGCTCGTGCACGGCTATCGCCGACACGGCGGAGAAAAACCCGGTGCAGCCCGAACGGACAAGCAATAAGAAAAGCGCCCCCGGCAAAAGGACGCTTATTCTGATCGCTTTCGAAAAATAAATGTATCTGTTCATAATGTCATTGTTTCGCCGCCTTTTGAATGATAACGGCAAATTGAAATTGCAAATTACGGAGTCGCCGCGAACGGCGACGTTCCGTGCGGCGTTCCGCCGCGCTTGGGGGTCGCCCACCGTGAACCCCCAAAAACTCGACAAGCTCGTTTTCGTGGAACCCCGGTCCCACCCCTCAATCCCCCAAACCCCCTTAACCCCTCCCACGACTTCGTCGAGGGGGCGCGCGGAAGGCTGGCGCGAAGTAAGAGGTAATAGTGAATAGTGAATATGTGAAAGTTGTATAGAGAAAGCGGACAAAACGAATCACGTCGTTCAAACGACGGTTCAAGCCGCTTTCTTCCGGTGATCCCGCGCGCGGCGCCCCCCTTTACCGCGCGCGACCATTCGGCAAAACCGAATGGTCCGGCCCGCTCGTTTTATACGTATCACTTTCGTTTCGCCGCCCCCGTATGAGTAATACGGGGAGGAGGGG
>JAEEJH010000179.1 GCA_016281775.1 Clostridiales bacterium
GGGCGGACTGCGAAAATACGAGTCTCATGCAGCCCGACGGAAGCTACGTCCGTCCCGCAAAAGAACCGGGTACCGACTCGCAGGAAGTTCTTTACCGCTATTTCAGCGACCGCAAGGTATTTCTTACCGATGAAAACGCAAAAAAAGCAGATAAAGAATCAGAAAAAAGCAAAAAATCATTCAAAGAAATGATCCGCGGATGGTTCGGAGCGCGAAAAAGATAACGCGTTTATATAAAAAAACATATGAGAGGTAACGTATATGTCAATCAAACAATACTGCTATGACGGCTCCCGTTCATTCAAGATCGGCAAGTGCCAAACCGACGAAACGAGCCTTTGCGCGGACCGCGCCGACGCGGAAGCGAAAATGGCGGAAAACAACGACAAGATCGACAAACTGCAGGCAAAGCTTTACGCCGAAAAGAAAGAGGGCGTCATATTCCTCTTTCAGGCTATGGACGCCGCCGGCAAAGACGGTACTATACGCGCTGTCCTTTCCTGCCTTTCACCGCACGGCGTACACGAGGCCGCTTTCAAGGCTCCGAGCTCGGACGAGCTGGCTCACGACTTTTTGTGGCGTGTAGCGAAACAGGTGCCCGCCAAGGGTGAGATAGCGATATTCAACCGCTCCCACTACGAAGACGTGCTGATCGGAAAAGTCAAGGAGTTATACCGCTCTCAGGCAAACGCCCGCCGCATAAACCTCGACAAGGTCATCGAACACCGCTATGAGGATATAGCGAATTTTGAAAAATATCTTTACAGAAACAACGTGCGGACCGTCAAGATATTCCTGCACGTTTCAAAAGACGAGCAGGCGAAGCGTTTTCTTTCCCGCATAGAAGAACCCGAAAAGAACTGGAAGTTCAGCGGAAGCGACTATGAGGAACGCGCATACTGGGACGCCTATCAGGAGGCGTTTGAAGACGCGATAAACGAGACCTCGACCGAGCATTGCCCGTGGTACGTCGTTCCCGCGGATCACAAGTGGTATATGCGCTACGTAGTTTCGGAGATCATTCTGCATACGCTTGAGGAAATGGATCCTCAGTATCCCGTCGTGACCGAGGAAAGACTTGAAACGTTCCATGCGTATAAAGAGGAGCTTCTCAAAGAACTCCCCGAAGACTATTCTCCGAAACCGTCAAAAAAGAAAGATAAGAAAAAGAAAGAAAAACACAAGGATAAAGAAAAAGAAGATAATAACGCCGCTGAAGAAAACTGACGGTCTGACCGCGTTTACGCGGATAAACGCCGCCGGTCATCACAAATAATGAAAAAATACCGGCTGAAATAAGGATCTCGTTCCTTATCTCAGCCGGTTTTCATAAACCGTCTTTCGGAATACGTCCCGTTCAACTGTATTTTTTATCCTTTTAATTGAAATATTCACAATTTTATGCTATATTATCGGTAATAAAACAAAATCAAGGAGATACGGTCTATGCTTACGCTTGAAAGAGCAAAGGAGCTCAACGATAAAGAGGTAACGGAACATCATCTTATCATACACGCCAAAAACGTCATGTACGCGATGGGAGCCATGGCGGATCATTTCGGCGCCGACCGCGAGCACTGGATGGCGGTCGGATATCTTCACGATTACGACTATGAAAAATACCCGGACGAGCATCTTTTGCACACGGAAAAAGAACTGCTTGCCGAGGGAGTCGACGAATGCGACGTCCGTGCGATACTCTCCCACGGCTACGGTCACTGCACCGATATCGAGCCGATCTCCGATATGGAAAAAAGCCTCTACACCGTAGACGAGCTGACCGGTATCATACAGGCGTGCGCCAGAATGCGCCCGAACGGCATATCGGATCTTGAAGTAAAGAGCTTTATGAAAAAATTCAAAGACAGAAAATTTGCCGCGAAGTGCGACAGAGATCTTATAATACGCGGCTGTGAAATGCTCGGTATGGACGTTTCGACCGTTGCGGAGATCTGCATAGAGGGTATGAAACCGTACGCGGCGGACATAGAACTTCTCGGCACGGGGGCGTGAGAATGCTGACTGTCAGAAGCGCGGCGCCGGACGACGCGAAGCGCCTGCTTGAAATATACTCGTATTACGTTATAAACACGGCTGTCTCGTTTGAATACGACGTTCCGTCCGAGGCGGCATTCAGGGCGCGGATCGAAAACACGCTGCAAAAATACCCTTATATCGTGATCGAGCGTGACGGCTTTATCGTCGGCTATGCGTACGCCGGTACGTTCAAAAACAGAGCCGCTTACGACCGGTGCTGTGAGGTGAGCGTGTATCTTGACAAAAACGAGCGGCGCAAAGGTTACGGCAAAACGCTTTACGCGGAGCTCGAAAAACGCCTGAAGGATCGCGGTATATTGAATCTTTACGCCTGCATCGCTTTCCCGCAAAAAGAAGACGCGTATCTTACAAAAGACAGCGTACTGTTCCATACCGCGGCAGGCTACGTCAAGGTCGGCGAATTTCATAAGTGCGGATATAAATTCGGGCGTTTTTACGATATGATCTGGATGGAAAAATTCATAGGAGATCACACAGAGGCGTAAATGAAAAAACTGTTTGAAAACACCTTTACAGAGCTTGACCGCGGAGTCCGTATATTTCTTCTTACGGGTACGGAAAAGGCTCTTATGATCGACACCGGCATGAGCGGCGTCGACGTCCGTGCGATGATCTCCGAGCATACTTCTCTTCCCTGTGAGCTTCTTAACACCCATGCGGACAGAGATCACACAGGTTCGAATTCTCAGTTCGATACGTTTTATATGCACGCGTCCGAGACGGCGTTTTACCGCAATTCAAACGGCGGCAGGGGCAGTATCGTACCCGTATTCGGGGGCGATACGCTCGATCTCGGCGGCAGAGCGCTTGAGATAATACATCTGCCCGGTCACACGCCCGGCAGTATCACCGTGCTCGACAAAAAAAGCCGCTGCCTTTTCGGCGGCGATCCGATACAGCGTAACGGCAATATCTTCATGTTCGGTCCGCAGCGTGAAATGACCGCTTATATCGCAAGTCTCAAAAGACTCATGAAGCGGGACGATTTCGATTTCATCTATCCGTCGCACGGGGACGAAAAAGTGAGCCGCGACGTGATACCGGCTCTGATCGAAGGCGCGGAAAAGATACTTGCGCGAAAAATACGCGGAGAAGAAAAAGAGTTTTTCGGCAAAAAAGCCGTAGTTTACGACATAGGCGTATCACGCTTTCTCTGCGATCCGGATAAATGAGGAGCACAAAATGAAAATAAGGAACGCCGAACCAAAAGACGCGAGCGATATAGTCAGACTGCTTCATCAGATCCTTGAGCTGCACGCGGTCATACGCCCCGATATTTTCTTATCGGGTACGACGAAATACGATATCGCAAAGGTGACGGAGCTTATTTGCGACACCAGCCGCAGATCTTACGTTGCCGAAAACGATGACGGCAAAGTTATCGGTTACGCGCTCTGTGAAATACAGGAGCAGAAGGATCCGAACAAGGTGCCGATGAGGATGCTTTTCATCGACGATATCTGTGTTGACGAGACGGAAAGAGGCAAACATACAGGCACGCTTCTGTTCGGTCACATCAAAGAAGAAGCGAAGCGCCTCGGCTGTTACGAGGTGACTCTCAACGTATGGGAGGGCAACGAGCCCGCAAAGGCGTTTTACGGTAAAATGGGTATGAAGCCCAAGGAGATCAAAATGGAGCTCATACTCGGCAAGGATAAGAACGATGGAACTGTTTAAGACAAACGACAGAAAAAAGTGGCGCGAATATCTGCAGGCGCATTTTGATCGTTATGACGAGATATGGTTCGTTTTTCCGACGAAAGCCTCCGGCGAGGAAAGCATATCGTATAACGACGCGGTGGAGGAAGCTCTCTGCTTCGGCTGGATCGACGGCAGAGCCGGCATGCTCGACAAGGATCATCACATAAGGCGCTTCACGCCGAGAAGAAAAGGCAGTACGTATTCTCAGCCGAATATCGAGCGGCTGATACGCCTCGACCGGCTCGGTATGATACATCCTTCCGTGCGCGAAAGCGTCCTGCCGGTAATAACCGCCCCGTTCGTCTTTGCGCCCGATATAATCGGCGCTCTCAAAGAAGACAAAACGGTTTGGGAAAACTACGAAAAATTCCCTGAGCCGTATAAGAGGATCCGTGTGGCGTATATAGAGGCGGCGAGGAAGCGCCCGGAGGAGTTCAGTAAAAGACTTTCAAGCTTCATGGAAAAGACCCGCCGCGGCAAACTGATAACCGGCTACGGCGGGATAGAAAAATACTATGAATGATACTATTTCTTAATATAAGGCGGGACAAGACAGTCGGCTCCGAAGCCGATAAGGTCGGTCCTGCCGCATTTTTTAAGCGCTTCGACGACCTTACTATGATTTGCCGGCCGGTTGAACTGTAAAAGCGCTCTCTGCATCTGTTTTTCTTCGGGCGTATCGGCGACGTAGACTCTTTTGCCCGTAAACGGATCGATCCCGGTATAATACATAACGGTGGAGGCGGTGCCGGGAGTCGGATAATAATCCTGCACCTGCTCGGGCGTGACCTTATGTTTTTTCATATATACGGCGAGCTCGACGGCGTCCGATAACGTACTGCCCGGGTGGCTCGACATAAGATACGGCACAAGGTACTGATCCTTGCCGTATTTTTTATTTAATGCGAAATACTTATCCGAAAAACTGTTGAAAACGGAGATATCCGGCTTTCCCATACAGCGCAGTACCGCGCTCGAGCAATGCTCCGGCGCGACCTTGAGCTGACCGGAAATGTGATCGGCGACGAGTTTTTTGAAAAACTCGTCGTTTTTATCGTAGACGAGATAGTCGTAGCGTATGCCCGAGCGGATGAAAACGCGCTTGACGCCGGGCACGGCTTCGACGCTTTTGAGCAGCTGCACGTATTCTGAGTGATCCACTTTGAGATTTTTGCACGGCGTCGGGCAGAGACACTTTCTGTTTTTGCATATTCCGTCCGTTTTCTGTTTATCGCAGCTCTCGTAACGGAAATTCGCCGTCGGTCCGCCGATATCGTGTATATAACCTTTGAAGCCGGGCAGTTTTGTGAGCAGTTCGGCTTCTTTGACGACCGAGTCTATGCTCCTCGATACGACAAAGCGACCCTGGTGAAACGCCAAAGCGCAGAAATTACAGCCGCCGAAACAGCCGCGGACGTGGGTGATCGAGAATTTCACCTCGTCTATCGCGGGCACGCCGCCCTGTTTTTCGTACATGGGATGGTACGTCCGCATATAAGGCAGGGCGTAGACGCGGTCGAGCTCTTCTCTTGTGAGCGGCGGCATCGGAGGGTTGACGACGAGCATACGGTCGCCGTAGTATTCCGTAACGGCTCTGCCGTTTATATGGTCACACTCGGCGTACTGCTCTTTATACGCCTTTGCGTAAAGCGCTTTGTCAGTCTTTAATTTTTCGTATTCATATCCTTCGATATGATCGAAATGTATCTTGTCGCCGGTTTTTGTGACGTACGCCGTACCGCGTACGTCGTGTATTTTACGAACAGGCACGCCGCGATTCAAAAGATACGCGAGGCGGCGGAGTATGTTTTCGCCCATGCCGTACGTAAGTATATCCGCGCCGGAATCTATCAGCACGGAACGGCGGACTTTACCGTCCCAGTAATCATAATGAGCAAAACGGCGAAGAGACGCTTCGAGCCCGCCGAGGATTATCGGCACATCGCCGTAAGCCTGTCTTATGCGTCCGCAGTACGTTATCAGCGCTCGGTCGGGGCGGAACCCCGTTTTTCCGCCCGGAGTATAGTAGTCGTAAGAGCGGCGCTTTTTCGCCGCCGTGTAATGCGCTACCATGGAATCGATATTGCCCGCGCTGACAAGGAAAGCGAGCCGGGGTCTGCCGAACCGTTTGAAATCCTCGCAGCTGTCGAACCGCGGCTGACAGAGCATACCGACAGAATATCCCTCCGCTTCGAGCACGCGCGAGATTATCGCCGCGCCGAACGACGGATGGTCGACGTAAGCGTCGCCGCAGACGTAAACGAAGTCGACTTCGCCCCCTGCTTCTTCTTTTGTGACGGGTAAAAACGGCATATCGGATACTCCTTTCAGGCAGCTCATTTATAATATAGCCTATTTACAAAACAAAGTCAAGAAAAAGAATGAAAAAATGAAAATTTTGAAAGAAATCTTCAATAACCTCTTGAAAAAAAACGAAAAATGTAGTATAATATCGGACAGTAAAAAGAAGGAGAATTGACTATGAGTACGCTGCATTTGATAAACCACCCGATGATCCAGCACAAGCTGACTATCATGAGAATGGAGGACACCGGATCGAAGGATTTCCGCGAGCTTTTGAACGAAATCGCAATGTTTATGGGCTATGAGATCACGAGAGATCTTCCGCTTGAAGAGATCGAGATACAGACGCCCGTCGCACGCTGCAAGGCGAAAATGATCGCGGGCAAAAAACTCGCCATCATACCGATCCTCCGCGCCGGTCTCGGCATGGTCGACGGTCTTCTCACGGTAGTACCGGTCGCAAAGGTCGGTCATATCGGTATGTACAGAGATCCCGAAACGCATAAGCCGGTCGAATACTACTGCAAGCTCCCGTTCGATATAGAAGAAAGGATCACAATAGTCTGCGACCCGATGCTCGCCACCGGCGGCTCCGCTTCCGACGCGATAGACATGCTCAAAGCGAAGGGCGTAAGACATATCAAGCTCATGTGCCTCGTCGGCGCTCCGGAAGGCGTTAAGACAGTACAGGAGAGACATCCCGACGTCGATATCTTCCTCGCCGCCCTCGACGATCATCTGAACGAGCACGCGTACATCGTTCCCGGTCTCGGCGACGCCGGCGACAGATTATTCGGTACAAAATAATTAAAAAATTTTTGTAAAACCTATTGCATTTTCGGATTTTTTGTGATATAATGCTCTTCGCCTGTTATATAAACGGATGAAAGAATGCAAGTAATCATAAAGTGATTATCTGATTTGGAGGTGTAAATATGGCAAAATGCAGTGTATGCGGAAAGGGAGTTACGTTCGGTCACAACGTATCGCACTCCAACCGCAAGACCAACAGAGCTTGGAAAGCCAATATCAGAAAAGTCAAAGCTGTCGTCGACGGCACGCCGAAGACGGTTTGCGTATGCTCGCGCTGCCTGCGTTCCGGCAAGATCACGAGAGCTATCTGAGTTAATTTCTATGCTGAGGAAAGGCTGCCGCGCAAGCGACAGCCTTATTGCCGTTATATGAAAAGTATTTTGTTTTTAAGTTCGGCGGCTCCGGCCGATATGATCGCGCGACTTTATGAGAAATTCGAGGTCAGGCTGCTGCCGCCTTCTTCTCTTCTTCCCCCGCCCGTATCAAGCCACCCCGATATGCTGATTGCCTCGATCGGCGGGGAGCTTATCGTCTGCCGGTATTATTATGAAGAGAACAAAGGAGTCTTTTCAGACGTCGAGGTTGCTTTGACGGACGGGCGGCACGGTAAAGAATATCCGAAAGACGCGCTTTTGAACTGTTTTGAGCTGAACGGCAAAGTTTACGGCAGAACAGCGTCCGCGTCGGAGCTTATCCTGAAAAAAGCGGCGGATTTTATAAACGTGAAACAGGGTTACGCGCACTGCTCGACGCTGCTGTTCGGCAGTCACGCCGTGACCGCTGACGAGGGGATATTCAAAGCGCTTACCGGCAACGGTATCGACGCGCTGATGATCCGCCCCGGTCATATCGACCTGCCGGGCTACGACTGCGGCTTTATCGGCGGCGCGTCGCTTGCTTATCGCAAAACGGTTTATTTTTTCGGCTCACTCGCATCTCACCCGGACGGTGAGACGATAAAGGAATTTATCGCCTCGCGCGGATACGGTATCGAAGAACTTTCGACCCGACCCCTGCTCGACCTCGGCGGCGCGGCGGTATATGAAATTGAGAGTTGAGAATTAAATTAGAAACGTGTGCCTGACGGTCGTTCGGCTCGGCCGTGCGGCGTAAAACCGCCGGAGCGCCCGCCGACCCGACGTTCCGCGCGCCCCCAAGAGATCAACGATCTCTCGGGAGGGATTCAGGGGGTTTGGGGGTCGTAAGGGTGGGGGACCCCCAAGAGCGGCGTATCGCGCCGCACCGAAGCCGCCTCAGGCGACGGATCTTCAATTCTCAATTCTTAACGAAATCGAATGACGGTCCGCCGTCATTTTTTTATTATGGCGCGAATAATCTCTACCATGAGTATCATTTCATTTTTGAACCGTTTTATTTTCTCGCCGCTTCTTTGCTCTGTCGCGGCGGTATGCGGTATTTATTATTTTGTAAAACTCCGCTTTTATTCTCCCGCGGCGGTTTACAGGATATTCAAGCGGTGCGCGCGATCCGGCGAAGGCAGCGGCATATCGCCGTTTTCTTCGCTTTCGGTCGCGCTCGCCGGAACTCTCGGCGTGGGCAACATCTCCGGCGTCGCCGTGGCGATATCGCTCGGAGGGGCCGGCGCGGTGTTCTGGATGCTTGTCTCAGCCGTTTTCGGCGTTTCGCTAAAATATTCCGAGGCTTATCTTTCCGTAAAATACAGACGGGGGATCCGCGGCGGCGCGCCGTACTACATAGAAAAGCTGACCGGAAAAATACCGGCGGTCTGTTACGCCGTTTTGTGTATCGCCATGTCGCTGACGTCGGGCTCGTTCGTACAGATGAACGCCGCCTCTACCGCCTTGAATATTGCGTACGGCGTACCGAAAATCGTCTGCGGCGCGGCTTTCGCCGTTTTGTGCGCCGTGATCGTGTTCGGGGGCGTGAAACGCGTGTCGTCGTTCACCGCGGCGGCGATGCCGGTTTTTTGTCTTCTTTTCGCCGCGATATCGCTTACCGCGGTATTCATGCGCATAGAGCTTCTGCCGTCCGCTGTCTGCCGCATCATATCCGGCGCGTTCGGCTTTCGCGCCGCGGCCGGCGGATTTGCCGGCGCCGTTTTTTCATCGGCTCTGCGGCACGGTATTGCGAAGGGTGTGTTTTCGCATGAAGCCGGGTGTGGTACCTCCGCTTTTTCTCACGCGGCTTCGTCTTCTTCCGACCCCGTCGGGCAGGGCGGCCTCGGTATCGCGGAGGTGCTTTTCGACACGGTGTTTTTCGGTCTGCTCACGGCTTTTGTGATACTTCTCTGCCCTGTCGGCGATATTTCAGGCTGTTACGACGGCACGTATCTGTCGGTAAGATCGTATTCGTTTTATTTCGGCGGCGCGGCGGTTCACGTCATCACCTGGCTTATCGTGTTTTTCGCCGTCGGTACGGTCGTATGCTGGGCGTATTACGGCTGCGAGGCGGTCGCTTATCTCGGAGGCGGCAGGATACTGCGCGGCCTGTATCTTGCGCTCTACTGTCTGTCTCTCGTGATCGGTTCGGTCGCCGCGCCTTCTTTTATCTGGGAGTCGTCGGATATGCTCTCATCGCTGCTTCTTGTCATAAACTGTACGGCGCTTATGAAAGGCAGGGGCGCAATAAGAAACAAATAAAAAAAGCGGTACACGCCCCGCTTAAAAGTATGCTCACGCACACCGGACGGTTTTTGCCCGGTGTGCGCGGTCTGCATATTTTTTGATTATTCTTCTTCGGACTGCTGAGCTTTCTTTATTTCCGCAAAGCACTCACTGCAGTATACAGGTCTGCCCTCGGTAGGCTGGAAGCGAAGCTTGGCTTCTTTGCCGCATTTTGAACAGGTGGCGGTATAGAACTCTCTCTGTTCGCCGGCAGCTTTCTTTCTCTTGTCACGGCAGGCTTTGCATCTCAGCGGCTGGTTCTGGAAACCTTTTTCCGCATAGAATTCCTGATCGCGAGCCGTAAAGATGAATTCTTCGCCGCAATCCTTGCATACTAATTTGATGTCTTCGTACATTGTTTGCTCCTCGCTTTGATTTTGTACAATATTTTGCCCTGCGGTCGGATTTTCACCGACACCTTTGGAAACCAACGCTCTGCTTGTTTAAGCTACCGGGACATATTACTGTTTTATAAGTTTTTTCAGCTTGTTTCTCGCTCTCTGTACCGTATCGTAAACGGATTTGACGCTTTTGCCGAGTTTTTTTGAAATCTGCGCCGGGGTCATGCCTTCGGAACGGCACATAAGCACGCTGTATTCGTAATCGGTCAGCGCCTCTTTTATGCTCTGCCGCAGTTCGCGGAAGCTCTCGTTCGAGATTATTACGTTCAGCGGCTCTTCATCCGGCGAAGCCGGACCGCACTCCGATTCCTTACTCTCGTCAGCGAAGCATCCTTCGATGTAGTCAGAAACTATGTGAACTATATGCGGTACGGATCTTTCGATACTGCGCCTCATATAGTCGGACAGAGCGTTTTTGATGCAGATCTTCGCATAAAGACCGAACGACACGTGCCTGTCCGCGCGGTAAGACATCGCCGCGTTGTAGAGGGCTATCGCCGCCTCCTGCCTGAGGTCGTCTTCGCTCATGTCTATCGACGGAAAAGCCTTTGAAAATTCGGCGACAAGCGCCGATATAAGCGGATCGTACTGCCGGAGAAGACGTTCGAAAGCGTTGTCGTCGCCCTGCTGCGTATTCTGCACGTCTGTGTTGACAGAATTCAAAAGCCACTCCCCCGATTAAAAACTATCTAAAATACATTATAACGGCGTTTTATAAAATGTCAATACTTTTTTTAAAAAAAATTAAGTAAATTTACACTAAAAGGTAGAATAAACAGATCTTTTATGTTATCATTTGCGTATAACCATTCAGGAGATAAACGATGCCTTCATTACAGCTCACAAACCCGGGCGATATAAAACTCTACATTCTCTGCATCATGCAGAACGTGGGTTATCCGCTTGAATATTCGGATATAAACGACCTGTCTCTTTACGATCAGGTCATCTCGAACATCGATTTCATCACCGCTTTCAACGATCTGACGGAGAGCGGCCTCGTCTCGAAGGACGCGGACGGGCTTTATTCCGTAACCGAGCAGGGTTCGTTCATAGTTTCCAATCTCAGAAGCGAACTCAACGGCTATATACGTGAAAGAAGCCTCAACAGCGCTCTGCAGTATATAGCGTTCCGCAAAGGCAAAATAAAAAAGAACGTCCTCATCACCCCGCGCGAAGACGGCAGATGCGACGCGCGCTTCACGCTTGTCAAGGATAAGGACGTTATAATGGATATTTCTCTGACGCTCGATACCGAATACCAGGCGAAAAAGATGGCAGTCACGTTTTCTGAAAAGCCCGAGGTCGTCTACGCGAGACTTATTACGCTTCTGACCGGCGAATGATCATTTCAGCCGGCCGGCTATCCGTTCGCCGAACGAACGGAGGTCGCCGCGCTTTATCTGCACGCTTTTGCCGCATATATCTATGACCGCGTTTCCGTTGCCGTCGCAGGCGACGGAAATTATTTTTTCGTTCTCTTCTCCCGCACAAAAGCTGAATTCATTCTTAACTCCGAACAGATACAGCGCCAGCGCGGCTATGATAACAAAGCAGACAGCGTAAATCAAGCCCTTTGCGAGGACGGATACCGCAAATTTCATATTTCATTCTCCTTTCAGTATATGTACAATGCAGTCGGCGGTCAGCTCCGCCGAATATTCCGCCTCGGCGAACGTGTTGCCGTCGCAGCCGACCTCGATCAGAAGCGAAAGCGGCGTATAAAACTGATTGTACGCGCCCTGTTTGAGATTTACCGGCCTTACGAAATTTCTGTATTTTCTGTCGAGCGCAAGCTGGAGCTTCAGCGCGAAAGCAAAATTGTCGCCCCAGTTCGAATTTGCAGCCGTGATCGCGTCCGTACCTATTACGAACATTACCTGAGCCGCGATCTTTCCGTTCACGGCGGTCACGGCTCTGACCTTTTCGCCCGAATCCATCGATACGGAATCTCTGTGTACGTCGAAAACGTATTTTATCGAAGGATATTCTGCGATAAATCCCTTTATCAGCTTTGCGGCGTTGCCGTACGCTTTCGAATATGACGCTTTGTCGATCGGCACCTCGCAGTGAAGCGTTTTTATGCCCGCCTCGTTGAATACGCGCTCGAACACGTCGCCTATGCCCACGACGTTTTCGCTCTTCTCGTCTGAGCGCGGGTAAAACCCGGCGTCGACGTAAAACACGCCCTCGGGCGTATACGCTTCCGTGCCGTGCGTATGTATTATCAGCGCTTCGTATTCGCCGTCGCACCTGACGGACAGGTCTATATCGCGGTCGATATAATCGCGGTAATCGATCTTCAGTCCGCTCGAATTTTTGACCGGCACCGAGTCATCGCTTATCGGTTTATACATCGAAAGAGGTATCACTCCGTATTTTCCTTCCGGTACCGCCGATCTGTCAAAGTCGTAAAGATGAAGCATAAGCTCCTCGTCGTCGGGCGGTTCTTTTTCCGCGGTTTCGGTCCCTTCCTGCACCGGGGCGGATTCTAAGCGTTTTGCCGTCTCGCCGGCGCAGTTTTGTCTTGAAGATCTGCTTTTACCCGGATAACCCGCCGTCTGCGCCTGCCGTTCGATGACAACGGCGTCGATCGCGGTATAGAATCCGCCTCCGATGAAACACACGAGCGTCAGCGGGAACAGTATGAACGTACAAATAAGTTTCATAACGGAAGAGGCGGCGAGCCTTTTTTTGTATTTTTCCGAATTTGTGTTTTTCATGTCGGTAAGCGTTTTTTTGATATCCATTTGTCCGATCCTTTTTTATTTAATTATATGCCGGGGTTCAGCCATTATGAATCAGAAAAACGCCATTTCTTCGTACGTCATCATTTTGTGGCAGGCTTTGTTTATCGCGTAACCGATAAGCCTCGACAGTTCTTCGACGGCCTTATCGGTATCTTTCGGGCAGACGTAACATCCGGCGGCTTTTTCAAGCGCCGGCTGAAGCATACCGTCATCCCGTTCCTCGCCGAACATATCGAGGATCAAAGTCGCTGCGTCGACTATCGTCGGCACGCCTATCGAGACGACCGGCACTCCGAGCACGCGTTCTGAAAGCTCCCCTCTGTCGTTGCCGACGCCCGAACCCGGACATATGCCCGCGTCTGACAGCTGGACGGTCGTCTCAAGCGTCGACAGCTTGCGCGCGGCGAGAGCGTCGATCACGATTATCCGCTCCGGATGAAGCGCGTCGACCGCCGCTTTGATCTGTTCAGCCGCTTCGTAACCGGTCTCTGCGAGCACGCCGGGCGTTATGACCGCCACGTCGCCGAAGCCGGCTGAATCGTATAAGGCCTTTTCTTTTTCTTTTATATGTCTCGTCGCTATTACGTGCGACGCCGCGCACGGACCTACCGCGTCCGCGGTGACGAAACGGTTGCCGAGCCCTACGACGAGCGTCGAGGCTTTGCCGGGAGAAAGCGAAACGATCGTTTCCGCAATCATATCGGCCGAGTTTTTGAACTTGCCGGCGTCCGCCTGCCATATTTTGCCCACCCCGACGGTGATATATCTGCCCTCGGGCTTGCCTATCGCTTCGACGCCTTTACCGTTCTGCACCGTGATCTCCGTAAGGCTTACGCCGTTTCTTCTTTTTTCTGTGAATTTAACGCCGTCGGGCTCGCCTTTGTGACTGAGCGCGTATTTTTTCATATATTCCTCGCGCACTTCAGACGCGAGGTCCGTTCTGATATTCATATACCCGCCCCCTTTACCGGATTCTTAACGCAAAACAAAAAAGATATGCACGCGGCATATCTTTTTCTGTTTTTTGTTCGTCAGTCTTCTTCTGCGGTCGTGATGTAGTCTTTATAGTGTGCAAGACTCATCTTCGTGAGATTCCTGTAGGTGTAGCCGGTATCCTTTACGTTGGATATCTGCCTGCTCGTCATATAGTAATCTCTCCAGAATACGAGCGGGATTATCGGCATATCTTCCATAAGCATTTTTTCAGCTTCATAGAGCTTGTCGTTGCGTTCTCTCGAGCCTTCTTTGAACGACTCGGCTTCTTTGATGAGATCGTCGTATCCGGGATTCGAATAGCCGGTTACATTGGGCTTCGGGTCGTAGTTGTGATGCTCGGTATCGAGAGCCGTGCCGGAATAGTAGATCGAGAACGGCGCGAGCACGGAGAACGGTCTGACCGTGTAGGTCTGCCAGTCGGTGTAGACTATGTCGTAATCGCCGTCGTTGAATATCGCCTGGAATCTGTTGCGGCCTCTTTCGTCGATGGTGACTTTGAAACCGAGCTGTTCCCACTGCCCTTTCGCGTATTCCGCCATGCCGAGTTCGTTATTGGCTGTAAAGTTTCTGACGAGTATCTTGATGTCGCCGCCGCTTACGCCCGCGGATTTGAGCGCTTCTTTGGCCGCGGCCACATCGGCTTCGGTATTGATGACCGCGCCGTAGTGATCTCTGTAAGACGTACCGAATTTCGTATCGTACGCCGCTTTGGGTACGAGGCCCGTGGCGGGCAGCGAAGCCGTTATGAAGCCTGCCATAACGCTTCTGTCAAGCGCGAGCGACAGAGCGCGGCGAACGGCGGGATTCTGAAACAGCTCTTTTTGGGTATTGAACATATAGCAGCCGGTCGAAAGCTCGTCTTTGATCTTGAGGCTGCTTTCGTACTCGGCGAACGCTTCTTTGGTCAGCGCGCCGACGTAGAACAGAGTACCTTCGTTATAAGCGGCGAGCACCTGATCGAGCGAGAAATCGAAATGAACGATTATTCTGTAAGGCGTGACGTATTTGTCGACGCGCTCTTCCTTATCGGGGTCGGAATAATAATACTTGTTTCTTTCAAGCACCATTTCCTGTCCGAGCGTGGAGTCGATCTTTCTGATGAAGAACGGGCCGGAGCAAACGAGAGCGGTAGCCGTGGTCGACCAGTCCGCGCTCAGCGCGGGCAGACCGTTGTTGCCGTAGATAAGTTCGCCCTTTTCGTCGGTAAGGGGTTTGTTGACTTTGTTCTCGCGCAGCGGTACGAGTATCGGAGAAGCGAGGTTTTCGATGAACTGATCGTAATCGTGATTCTCTTCGAATTCGATCTCTATGGTGTACGGGTCAGGAGTCGAGATGCCGAGTCTGTCGCGCGAAATGTCGCCCGCTTTGACTTCGCGGGCATATTTGATATCGTAAAGCAGCGGCGCGGCGTCGCACGAGATGCCCGGGTCGAGTATTCTCTTGACGGTGAAGATGAAGTCGTTCGCCTGCACCGGCGTGCCGTCGCTCCATCTCGTTTCGTTGAGCGTGATGATCATTTTATACGTGGTCACCTGCTCGTCGTCGGTCTTCTCTTCTATCGTATAATTCTTGCAGAGAGCTTTCTTGACTTTGCCGTTAGCGTCAAGTTTGAAAAGACCGTCGTAAAGCAGACCGAGAAGCTCGACCGATTCGGCGTTTGCGTAGAGTTTCGTCTGAAACACTTCGTCGGTCGCGTCATACTCCGTCGAAACTTCGTTCGTATATGCGTAAAGCGGGTCGAAGCAGCGTATCTCGTTGAACAGATACATATTGACGATAGCGCCCTTATCGTCCTCATCCATGGCACATGACGCAAATACCGCAAGTACCATTACAAGGCACAGTATAAGCGCTGCAAGCTTTTTCATCAAATTGACCTCCTGAACGGGAAAAACCCGAAATATTGTTACCATGCGCGCCGCCTTCGGCAGACGCCGTGATACTCGTTCCACTATATTATATCATAAAAAATAATATAATCAATACCGAGTATGTAAATTTTAATAAGTTTTACAATACGAATAAAACTTATTCGCGGTTTTCGGCAAAACCACGCGGTATCATACCCGATATATATATAATAGAACAAATAAGTAATAATATCTCGGATTTATTTTTAATTTTTATTTAACTTTTATATTCTCTTTCAGTCGTCGGTAAGCAGTTTTACCGCAAGAGCGAGCCCGAGGCAGAGCGGCAGGCCTACCGCGAGGGATATGACGCCGGCTTCGATGCCGCCGATCGCGCCGATCAGAGCGAACGCCGCGACGCCCGCGCACACGCCGTAAACGGTGCGGCGGCGCAGACCCATGAAATACGCGAACTTGCCCGAACGGACGAATCTGACCGCTCTGTTCACCGTCGCGCCGATAAGATATGCGGCGAACATAAAGAGCAGACCGACCGACGCGATAACGTCGGTAAACGTCGGCAGCGCTTCTCTGACCGCCGTTTTTTCGGTTTTTATTTTGCTTATTTCTCTGCAGCTATCCATAATATTTCTCCGTTTTTTACCGAATTCGGTTATTTTCTGACCGTATTATATCACCGTTTTCGGTAATTGTCAATACTTTTCGGCAAATTTCTTGAAATTTTTTTCAAAAACCTATTGACTTTTTTACCGATATGGGTTATTATATAGGCAGAAAACACACCGGAGGCGCTTTATGGAATGGTTCGAACGCGTAAAAGCGATCAAAAAAGAAAAAAACGTAACGACCGATATCTTATCCGAACGCACGGGCA
>JAEEJH010000180.1 GCA_016281775.1 Clostridiales bacterium
TCGCTCCGTCTTCAAGCTCCGCGCCGCAGTAGCGGCATTTTTTCATAGTATCGGTACCATACCGCCGCGATCAAGCAGTTCGTTGGTATCGACCACGGTAAGTCTGTGCGTAAGGGCGTATATGAGCGCGGCATCTCTCTTCTCCCTTGCGTAGAGCTGAGTATAACCGCATTTTCTCAAAAGGTCCTGGATCTCGTCAAGCTCCAGATCCATACCCAAAACGATACAGAGCAGTTTGTCGCGTTCGGGATGTCTTTTACCGGAGAATATCTGATATCCGTACGTTTCGGACAGCTCCGATCTTTTGATGATCTCGCTCTTTTTCAGGCCTTTTTCGGCGACTATCGCGTTGAGACGGTCTGCAACGCTTTCGGTGAGCAGTTCGTCTTTGTTCTCCTTACAGTATGATTCAAACCTCTCGCAATCCCTGAGATCCTTAACCAGTTCGGAAGTTTTTTTGCTCATTATTTAACACCTCGGATCATTTTTCTGAAAATGTTTAAAACTTTTTGTAAAGATATCTCAGTTTAATTATATCACCGTGCTATCATATTGTCAATATACGGGACCTCAATATGCGGCGTTTGAAATTGTTAATTTTCTGAGACTGCGCTCCGTGCGCATCTGCGAGGACTGCCTTGGATTGTTACGACGTTCTGACCGCTTTGCTCGAAACCGTTCAGGAATGCAGCCGCATATCCATGGGTATTTCATATATGCAAATGAATTCAATATCAGGTCAGCTCAAATGAAACGCCGGTGTTACCGCGCGGTCTTCTTTCGAAAAACGCTCAGTCCGTTTGACTGTGCGCGCCGCATCAGCGATCTCAGAACGCATACGCTTTGACTTGTAACAAAAAAGGGGTTGTTTAAAAACCTGAATTATAATTCAGGCGGATAAACAGCCTTTTTTGCGTAATAAATAGTTGCAAATCTATAAAAACTGATAATAAAGTGTCGGTACGCAAGGATTTTCTTCACCTGGAACAATAATAATATCCCGCGGCCGGGTCCTCCCCCCTCCCGGTCGCGGCGCTGCGCGCAATATAGGTGAAGAAAACCGGCGTGACCGAAAGAAAAAGGTATTTATAAATTGTAATTTTTATGTTTTTTGACTATAAAACACAAAAAGGAGTTGTTTAATCACCTATAATATCGGCGAGGTTTTTAAACAACCCTTTTTGTATCTCGTCTTTTTTAAGAAGGTCGGTTTCGATTGGCCCGACGACGATAGTCAGGACGCGGAGGTTATTTTATAAACAGTTTCCTTAACGCGCCGTATATTCCCGACGGGGCGTCGGCGACAGCTTCGGCGCCGGCCCGGATCAGCTCTTCTTCGGTGCCGTAGCCGTAGGTCACGCCGAGCCTTCGTATGCCGACCTCGACCGCCGCTTCCATATCATACGCGCGGTCACCGATCATGACCGTGTTTTCCGGATATGCGTAATCGATGTTGGTCATCGCGCGGTATATGACGTCGACCTTCCGGTCGCGGCTGCTGTCGAGTTCGCTGCCGGCTATGAAACGGAAATATTTATCGAGCCCGAAATGCTCCATTACCTTCACGGCGAATATCTCGGGTTTCAGCGTGGCTATGCCGAGGCGGTAACCGAGAGCGTCGAACTTTTCAAGCGCTTCTCTGATACCGGGGTACAGCTCGCATTCGAATATGCCTTTTGGCCGGTAATACTCGCGGTAATACCCGACCGCGGTCTCGGCCTGTTCCGGAGTGAGCGAAAAGCGTTCGGCAAACGATTTCCGCAGCGGCGGGCCGATGAAATCGAGAAAAGCGCGTCTGTCGGGAGCGTCGAAGCCGAGCTTCCGCGCCGCGTACTGCGCCGCCGACGTTATGCCGATCTCCGGGTCGGTTATCGTGCCGTCAAGGTCGAAAAGCAGACAGATCATAACGCCTCCATTATCACCTGCTCGAATTCGCGCGCCGTATCCGCGCCGGCTCCGCCGCCGTCGAGCAGATTTTTCATATATACGGCGTATATTCTGTCTTTGGGGTCGATTATAAAGTGAGTTCCGTAAGCTCCGCTCCATCCGAACGTACCGGCGGGCAGCACCTGGGTTTCGGTCTGCCTGCCGATTACGCGCATCGAAAGCCCCCACGCCTCGACGAAATCGTCGGGCAGTCCTACGTTCGAGACCGTTCTCATAAGCCTGACCGTCTCCGGCTTGAGTATCCTCGCGCCGTTGAACGCACCTTCGTTATAAAGCATACCGGCGAATTTCATGTAGTCGTTGAGCGTACCGATCATACCGGCGCCCGCCGCTTTGTAAGTAAGCGGAACGTCGCCGAATATCCTGCCGCCCATATCTATCTCGGTTATCTTGCCGTCGCGCGCGTCGTACATCTTCATAAGGCGCGCAAACTGCTCTTCGGTCGGCGTGTAGACCGTGTCGTAACAGCCTATCGGATGAAGGATGTTATCCAGTATATACTCTTCGAATTCGCAGCCCGTCACGAGTTCGACTATGTAAGCCGCCGTGTCGAACGCCTGAGTCCAGGAGTATATGAAATTCGTGCGCGGCTCAAAATCGAGCAGCTGACCGCCGAACTTCGGCACTATCGTCGAGAGCGTATCGCCCTGCTTGATATGATAGTCTTTCCACGCGCGGTTGCCGGCTTCGCCCTCGCCGAGACCGGACGCCTGATTGAGCAGGTCTCTCACCTCTATCTCGTTTCTCGACGGATACTGACCGGTTATTTTTCCCTTGTCGTCCATAATGGCGACGTTCATCTGTTTGAACGACGGAATGTATTTGCTCACCTTGTCGTCGAGGCTGACTTTGCCTTCTTCGACGACCTTCATCAGCGCGACGCCGGTGATCGGTTTCGTCATCGAGGCGAGCCGCAGCTCGGTATCGGGCGTGAGCGGTATTTTATTCTCGATATCGGCGTAACCTATCGAATTTTCGTATACCTTCTCGTTATCCTGACAGATCGCGTAACACGCCGAAACGAGCCTTTTGTCTTCTATGCGCCGTTTGGTTATCTCGTCGAGCTTTTTTAATTTTTCGATATCCATTTCACTGTCCCCCCGTTGTGCTGAAATTCAACGTTTTGCCGTCGGTCGTCATCGTGACGTCGCCGTCCGTATCGGTCCTGTATAACTGCATATTGCAGTTTTTTATGTTTTTGAGCGCCGTCTCCGATACAGCCTGCCCGTCGCCCGTCGATATTACGGCGTATTTCGCGCCGGTCTTCTGTAAAAACGACGCCGTGCAGGTCTGATCGGTGCCGTGATGCCCGATCTTTATCACGTCGACGGCTATATCGTCCTTATGCGCGGCGACAAGCGTCGCCTCCGCCGTCTGCATCGCGTCAGCCATGAAGAGCACGCTGACGTCTCCGTAATCCATACGTATGACGGTCGACGCTTCGTTTTCGTCGCCCGAGCGTACGAGTTTACTGTTCGGCGACAGTATCCTGAACCTCGCGTAACCGAGCGAAAATGTCATGCCGTCTTCGGCTTTTATGACGCTGCAGCCGCGAAGCGACGCCGCTTCTTTCATATCTTCGTAGAGATTGTCGTCACCCTCGATCCGCGATATATAAAGCGTTTTTACGTCGTATTTTTCTAAAACGAAAGCCATCGAACCGATATGGTCCTTATGGTTGTGAGTCGCCACCGCGATATCCACGCTTTTGACTCCGAGGGCTTTCAGCTCTTCTCTGATCTTCGCTTTACTGCCTTTATAGCCCGCGTCTATGATCATGTTATTACCGCCGCACGATATCAGTATGCAGTCGGCTTTGCCGACGTCGAAGAAGCATATCTTCATCTCCGGCAGCTCATCCGGCAGTTTTTCGGTCGTCTGTTCTACGGTGCCGGGATCGCACGAGCAAAGAAGCAACGTGCACAGCAAAAGAAGTACCGCCAATTTCTTGATCATTGCAGGTCACCGAATATATTGAGTCCCGAGCTTTTCATTATCTTCGAATACAGCGTATTCGCATACGCCGGCACGGCGCTCGATATCGCCGTCATGAGCTTCGAATCCTTGCCGGGGCAGATCAGTTTCTTTTTCAGCAGCATCCCTTCGATTATCTGTTTCGCTATCTCCGCTTTGTCCGTGCCGATATCTTTCATCACCTCGCGGTCTTTTTCCGAAAGATACGTCTCGCGGAAAAGCTCCGTATCGGAGAACCCCGGGCATACGAGGCTGACGAACACCTGACCGTCAAGTTCTTCGGACAGAGCCTGCGTGAAGTTTTTGAGCGCGCCTTTGCTCGCCGAATAAACTGCCGTGCCGGCGACCGGCGAGAACGCCGCTGAACTCGCCACGTTGACCACCGCGCCGCGGCGCGAGAGCTTTATAAGCGGCAAAAGCGCTTCGCACGAGTATACGGCCGACATGTAATTCGTCTCCATGACTTTTTTCGCGGCGTCGCTGCCTTCGCACTCGAATTTGCGAAACGGCGGCATTATCCCCGCGTTGTTTATCAGTATATCGGGCATGACGCTCTTAACGCTTAACGTATGCGCGAAACTTTGCCAGTTCTCTTTTTCCGAAACGTCAAAAACGTAGTATCTGAAATTTCTCTTATTGCCGCCGAGACTGTCGGCGAGGGCTTCCAATTTTTCTCTCGTTCTGCCTATGCCTATCACGCTGCAGTCGAATCTGCCGATAAGCTGCTTTGTCAGCTCCGAGCCGAAGCCGCCGGACGCGCCGGTTATGATAACGGTCGCGCCGTAAAGATCGTATAACGCCATTTCAACCTCCTCTCCGGTGATCCCGGATGATTATATTTTACCACCGATTTTTATACAAATCAAGACGCGAATATAAAAAAAGATGCGTTTTTCAAATTTGCTCTTGATTTGACGATAATTATACTGTATAATTACAGGTGATTAAAGAAACGGGGTACGCTTCAATGATATTCGTTTACATTCTTTCAGGTCTTATCGTTCTTTTTCTGATCGCCGAATATATCGTCGCGCGGTATTTTTTCAAGCTTGCCATAGTACCGCATCCGTTCGACTTCGAGACGGCCGCAAAAGATCCGAACGCTGACAGAGATTTCACGGCGGATCTTGAGATGCTCCACACCGCTCAGGCGTATCTTAAAGACCGTTCGCCCGAGCCGGTAACGCTCGTCTCGCGCGACGGGCTCGATCTGCAGGCGGTATACTATCACGCCGAGGCGCCGAAGGGGATAACGGTGATAATGATGCACGGCTACAACCACACCGGGATCGGGCAGTTCGGATATTACTGTATGTTTTACTTAAAACACGGCTGCGACGTGCTTCTGACCGATCAGCGCGCCTGCGGCAAGAGCGGGGGCAAATACATAACGTTCGGCGTCAGGGAGAGCGAAGACTGCGCCGACTGGTGCTACCGGGTGAACGAACAGTTCAAACCGGAGCATATAATACTGCACGGCATTTCTCTCGGCGGCGCGACGGTGATGATGGCTCTCTCCGAACAGCTGCCCGATAACGTGCGCGGCGTGGTGGAAGACTGCGGCTTCACGTCACCGTACGAGGAACTCCGTCACAACGTCGAGCAGATGAAGATCCCGCCCTTCCTCGTTATGCCGGCGACTGACCTGTACTGCAGGCTGAAAGCCGGTTACGGCTTCAAAGACAAGAGTTCTCTCGACGGTATAAAGGCAAACAAGCGGCCTCTGCTCGTCATACACGGCGATTCTGACGATTTCGTTCCTACCGAAATGGGGCGGCGCGTATACGAAGCCGCCGACTGTGAAAAAGAACTCATACTCACCGAAAACACGGCTCACGCCGATTCTTTCAAAAATCACGGCGGTCAGTGTGAAGACGCGTGTCTGCGCCTCGTCACGAAGGCGACCGGCGTGGACGTGACGGGCGTATGAGACTGTTCGTCGCGGTAAGGCTCGGGCGCGCCTTCGAATCGGCTCTTTTAAAAGCGCAGAACGACATGAGAGCGAGAGGCGTCGCGGGCAACTATTCAAAGCCGGAAAATCTGCATATAACTCTTGCGTTCATCGGCGAATACAACGATCCTCAAAAAGCGCTCGAAGCGGTAAAAAGCGTGAAGCTCGAGCCTTTTGAGATACGGCTCTCGCATATCGGATCGTTTCCCGGTATATTCTGGGCGGGTCTGGAGGGATGCGATAAACTGAACAAATGCGCAAGCGATGTACGCGCGGCGCTGTCGGAGCGCGGCATTCCGTACGACCGCAAAAAAATCTCGCCACATATAACGCTGATACGCAAGCCGAACGCCGAACGTCCGCCGCGCATAAACGTACCGGAGGCGTCTGCGCAGGTGACGAAAATATCCCTGATGCGCTCCGAACGCGGCAGAGACGGAATGATATACACGGAGATCTGATAATGAAAAGCGGGACGGAAGAAAGAAGATATAAGGTCGAAACGCTTATAAAATAACAGCCCCGGTGCTTACGCACGGGGCGGACGGCATGCTTTTCGCGGCGATGCCGAGAGGCGACGCGGATAAATGGGCAATGGCGAACAAAGACAAATACGCCGCGCTCGAAGCTGTCGGCAGAACGCTCCGTAAGCTGAATCAAAAAAAGCCGCCTGAGGGAGAGGTTACGTAAGGAAGAAACAAACCCACTATGACGTCTTTCGATTATTGAAAGTGTCATAGTGGGTTATTCTCTTTCAGCTCGTCTTAACCATTCCGACGCAGGAATGATGTATAAATCAGCTGAATTGCCGCA
>JAEEJH010000181.1 GCA_016281775.1 Clostridiales bacterium
AGCCCGTCAAAAGTGTACTACATATTCTATTCATATAAAGACAACGATCCGATCGACAGTTATTACGGATTACTTGATTCGAAAATGAACGTTGTAATACCGCCGGAATATTTCGAAATAGATTACGTCGGATACGGCGTTATCAAAGCGGACCGCCTGACCTTTTGCTTAGAAAAGAAAACCGACGGAAAGTATGAAAAATACGCCGGATTTATTGACAGAAACGGAAATTTCACGTATGAAGGACCGTATGAAGAATTAGAACATTTGAAATCCGCTTTGAAGATCAAAGAGTTCGGTAAAGATGTCTATTATCTTTCATACGATACGGTATTGAAAAAAGCTGATTGACGATTATATACTGCATTTTCGCATTCCATATCACCGCGGCGGCGGGGTGATCGCGCCGTTTTATCTGTCGAAACTGTTTGCGCCGTATTTTGCGGAAGGCGGCTGTATAATAAACATTTCGTCGTCGCGCGACCGCATGAGCCAGCCGCAGACGGAAAGCTATACGGCGGCGAAAGGCGGCATCTCCGCGCTGACGCACGCGCTCGCGGTCAGTTTTGCGGGCAGGATCAGGGTGAATTCGATATCTCCCGGCTGGATAGACACGTCGTACCGCAAATACGAAGGCCCCGACGCGTATCAGCAGCCCGCCGGCAGGGTCGGCGATCCTGCCGATATAGCAAACACCGTACTGTTCCTCTGCTCCGATAAGGCCGGTTTCATTACCGGCGAGAATATCTGCATCGACGGCGGTATGACGAAACTTATGATATATCACGGCGATAACGGCTGGACGCTTGACGTTCGATAAACCGTTATCCGGACAATTTGAAACGATCGGAAGTCAAAACATGAAAACGGAAGAACTGACAGACGGCTTTGTAAAGCGGTCGGAAGAGATATTAAAAGATAACCTCGTCGGAGTTTATCTGCACGGGTCTCTCGCCATGGGGTGCTTCAATCCCTTGAAAAGCGACGTCGATCTGATCGTCGTCGTCGAAGATCCGTTATCGGACCCCGTCAAAAGAGAATATCTGGATATGGTCACGGAGTATAACGCAGAAGGACCCGCGAAAGGGATCGAAATGAGCATAGTGCGCAGAGAGTTCTGCAAGCCTTTCGTATACCCCACGCCATACGAACTGCATTTCTCGGCGGGCCATCTTGACCGGTACGAAGAAGATCCCGAGGAGTATATACGCGAACTGAAAGGTACGGATAAAGATCTCGCGGCGCATTTCACGGTCATAACAAAGAGGGGGAAACGGCTGTACGGCGCTCCGATAAGCGACGTGTTCGCCGAGGTGCCGGACGGCGACTATATGGATTCCATATGGTTCGACGTCGAAGGCGCCGCGGAGGAAATAACCGAATATCCGATGTATCTGATCCTCAACCTGGCAAGAGTGCTTGCGTATAAGGAAGACGGGCTCGTTTTGTCAAAAAAAGAAGGCGGCGAATGGGCGCTTTGCCGTCTGCCGGCGGAATATCTGCCGCTTGTCAAAGACGCTCTGCGCGAGTATACGGAAAGCGCCGAAGTCGTATACGACGAAACGCTCGCCGTTCGTTACGCAAAGTACGCAATAAAACGCATAAAGTGCTGACCGGACGGCGCGGGAGATAAAAATGATAAAGCTTAAAGTACCGACAGAAGAATATCTGCAGTCGTATAAAGAAGCGATCGAAGAATACAAGGCTCACAACGTCACGACTTACCGCTTTACCGACCCGTCAGGCTGCGATATCTTTAAAAAATTCGATAATTACAGACACGAGCGGGATCTGCCGTCTGACCGTGTGGGTGAAGACAAATACTGGCTCGTCGACGACGAAAGAGCGTATTTCATCGGCGAGATCGCCGTAAGGCACAGCCTCAACGACGCGCTGAGAATACGCGGCGGACATATCGGTTACGGCGTGCGTTATTCCGAATGGAACCGCGGTCACGGCACGCTGATGCTGTCGCTCGCGCTTGAGCGTGCGCGCGAACTTCACATCTCGCCCGTGCTTGCTACCTGCAACGACGACAACCCCGCGTCCGCCAGGGTCATGGAGAAGAACGGTTTCGTATTACTCGACAGGATCACCGTCACGACAGGCGGAGAAAACGTTTTTATAAGACGGTATCTGAAAACGCTTTAAGAAAACAAGATAAAATGAAACAGATCTATACGATAAGAGAAATACTGCAAAAAGATAACGCGGCGGTGGAAGCCGTTATAAGAAGCTGCCTTAAAGAGTTCGGAGCGGCTCACGAGGGTACCGCGTGGACAGATCCCGATCTCGGCAGATTTTCAGAGGTATACTGCGCCGAAGGCAGCAAATACTGGGTAGCGGTCGGTGAAGACGGCAGGATCGTCGGCGGGACCGGTATCGGAAAACTGCCGGGAGCCGACGGTGTGTGCGAGCTGCAGAAAATGTACTGCCTGCCCGAGGCGAGAGGTACGGGGATATCTCACACCCTGATGGACGCCGCGCTCGGATACGCAAAGCTGTATTATAAAAAATGCTATCTCGAAACGCTGCCGAATATGATCGCCGCGCAGAAGTTTTACGAAAAATACGGTTTCGTACGCATAGACAGACCGTTAGGCGACACCGGGCATTTTGAATGCGACGTGCGGTATATAAAAGAACTGTAACAAAAGACCTAAAAACGACGGAGGAAAAAGTCGATGAAAATATTAAAGATCACAGCAGACGAAACACACGTTACCCTTTATGCCGACGGTGACGGAGCCGTCACGGTAAGAGAATCTTCGCCGGTCGTACAGGGCGGCTTGACGTATTCTCTTACCCGGGGCGAATTCAGGGAAGGCAGGCTCTCTCTGCCGAGATTCTCTTCCGACGGCAAGCACGACTCGCTCTACTCGCGCTATACCGTCTATACCGGTATGCAGCGCTCGGAAGGGCAGACGTACGTCTCCGAAATAAGCAAAGAAAGCGCCGTAAACGATTCGCCTTACCCGGAACACAGATACATCAAGGCGATAAACGCGTCGCCCGAGATGCAGAAAAAAATGTTCAACGCCGAACAGGGGCGCCCGGACGTAGGCCTCCCGGGACTGATGACGCTTCAGCCGGATGAAGACACGATCGAATTCACCCGCGAGGGCAGAACGTACTATTTCAGAGGCGCACCGGTAAGACGGCTCGACGAATACATGAGAGCGTACGGCCACTCGACCTTTATCCTTCTGAACTCTTCGAAGGGGTTCGGCAGCCGCGGAGAGCGGGCGCTGCTCGACGTTTGTCTTCACCCGCGCTACGACGAGGCAAACCCGAACGCTCTGATAAGCGCGTTCAATATGCGCTCCGAAGACGGCGTCGCGTATTACGCGGCTTTCGTTGAATTTCTCGTGAGCCGGTACACGAGGCCGGATTACAAATACGGCAGAGCCGCCGGCGCGATAATCGGCAACGAGATAGACCAGCAGGGCATATGGGGCAACGCCGGAGACATGACCTGCGCCGAATATATCTCGGAGTATTCCGCGGCGATGAGGCTCGCCTGGCAGATAGGCAGAAAATACTGCAGTCATTTCAGAGTTTATATTTCTCTGACGAACAACTGGAGCGTTGCGACTCCCGGCAGTTCTCTGCGCTTCTACACGGCGAAAGAGTGTATCGAACAGTTGACGAAACAGACTGCGGAGCAGGGCGATTTCGACTGGCACGTCGCTTATCATCCGTATCCGGAAAATCTCTTCTGGCCGGACTTCTGGCACGACCGCGCCGCGAATTTCTCGGTAAACACGCCGCACATATCTTTCCGCAATATGGAAGTGCTCGAGGCGTTCCTTTCGCAGAAGCGTTTTCTGTATAACGGCAAGCCGCGCCGCATAGTTTTCAGCGAACAGGGCTTCAACTCGATGACGGGCCCTCTCGCGCGCCACTCGGAGCTTGACGGCGAAGCCGGAGTCGTGCTCGCCTATATGAAAGCGAGGAATATGAAGACGGTCGATATGTTCACGCATCACAGCAGCGTCGATAATCCCGGCGAGTTCGGTCTCAATCTCGGGCTGATCCGCCATAACGGCGAACCGAAACCCGACTATTACGCGTTTATGGCGATGGATACGGACAAAGAAGCCGAATTCGTTGAAAAAGCGAAGGCGAGAATAGGCGAAGACCTTTTCGAATATCTGCTGCACCCCGTTATCGCCGACGTCCCGAAAGAAGACGACTCGCTGACGAACAGTATTTTAACGAATACGAACTGATATCAAAAGCCTCCGGTAACGGAGGCTTTTTAATAGCCAAAATAATAAAACGGGCTTGTAGAGAAAACGGTCTGTCATCATTTTTCAGACTTTTGCTGTGATAATAAGGAAATAATGAATACAAATATACATATTATATAGAATAATCGTCACCTAAACGCCAAGAAAACTCACTTAAAAATAAAAAATGATACAAATTGTATCAAAATTTCAAAAAGTACTTGACAATTCGGCTTTTTTGTGATAGAATGTGTTCAACAATAGAGGAGGCAACAATTATGCAAATAGAAAGTGTTCTTTATTATGCTAGAGTTAAGCGGATTGAGTTTAAAGATTTTCGAAACATAGAGTTGGGGAATATAGACTTTCCTAATGCTGAGGCGCAGACATTTTATGCCGGTGAACCATCTGTGTTGGGCCTTTATGGTCAAAATGGATCGGGTAAATCATCTGTAATTATGGCATTGGGGATACTGAAAGAGATACTGTCGGGAAGAAGTATTGGAGATAATTATTTAAGTTGTGTACGAATGGGTAAAGATAAGTGTACATTAAGTTTTGTCTTTTCTATGTTTAATCGTGTCTTCGACGAAAATAAAAACATTGTAAATAACAATATAGCGCCATGCATAGATATTTTCTATAGTTTTGACATAATAAAAAAACAAGAAGAAAAAAGCGATAAATTTGATGTAGCATCATCCAAAGAATCCCTTCATATTAAAAATGAAGTTCTAAAGATAAAAATTACTGATTGCAAAGGAACTACGGTATTTCCTAAACAGATTATATTTGATACTAGAAAAGAATCAAGTGATGATAAAGGTATTGCTTTTGGTAGTGAGCAAAAACACAAACTAATAACACAAGGTCAAAAAGACTTATCTATTAAATTTCAATCTGCAAAAGCTATTGCAGAAGAAAACGGAACATCCTTTATATTCTCATTAAAATTTGAAAGTGCCTTGGCCGAAGCATTTGAATGTTTTGTGAATGATCCTAAAACGAATTCTTGTTTGCAAAATTTTGATAGGTGCATATCCAAACATTCAAGTTTGACAGATTCCTATGAGGATGCAGTTGCTCAAAGTACAGAAGAATTTCCGACTATCAGTATATTTTCTCAAATCATTTATATAATGTTCAATCTAAGAATATTTGGACAGTATTATTTACAAGTCATTGATACGGCAACCACAGGTATTATTAATATTAACACTCAGCTTCCAATACTTTTATGGGGTTCTGAATTATCATATAAATTATCGCTTAATATGGACAAACCAACGTTTGTTTCTGAAGATCGCTACAATCGTGTAATTAATGCATTAAAAGCTGTAAGCCTTGTTTTAAATAAAATTGTTCCGGATATGTCTCTGGATATAGCGGATCTTGGTAAATACATCAATCGAGATAATACAGAAGAACATTGTTTCGAAATAATGTCAAAACGGAACGGTCAAACAATTCCGTTGAAATACGAGTCCGACGGTATAAGAAGAATGGTCTCGATCCTGAGCCTTCTTATAGCAGTATATAACGAAGAGTCGTTTACGGTAGCCATTGACGAAATCGATTCAGGTATATTTGAGTATCTTCTGGGCGAAGTACTGTCGGTAATGTCGGAATCAATAAAAGGGCAGTTCGTCTTTACTTCTCACAATCTGCGCCCGCTTGAAGTCCTTCCGGCGAAATATCTTTGCTTTACGACGGCAAATCCCAAAAACAGATTTACTACTCTGCCCCGCAGAGGCAACAGCAATCTTCGCGACACGTATTTCAGAAACATCGTTCTCGGTACAAAAGACGAATCGATATATAATCCGACAGACAGATATGAAATTGAAAGAGCGTTCTACAAAGCCGGCCATCCGGAGGACGATGAAACATGACGAAAAAATTCATTCTCTTTTTGGTGGAAGGCAAAAACGACGAACGGGAAATCGGTGCGATCCTCCACTCTCCTTATTTTAAAAAATATAAAGAAAAATATGAAATTCAATTTTGGACAAAAGCCGGAGATATAACCGCCTGCAAGGATGTAACAATAAAAAACGTCCAGAAGAAACTGACAGATATCTTACTTGATTTTCGCAGAAACGGAGTTCCTTACAGCAATATTAGAATAGATGATATTCAAGAATTTGTTCAAATTGTTGATATAGACGGTGTTTTCATTCCAGATGAAAACGTCCAAAAAGGAGGTAACAGCGAGTTTTATTATTCAGATAATGCCATCATTACGTCAAACGTCGACGGGGCGATAGGCAGAAACAAAAAGAAAGCTGAAATTCTTCAAAAGTTGTTCGAGGTTCAGCAGATCGGCAACGTACCGTACAGTATTTACTATGCATCGTGTAATATGGATCATTTGCTGTTCGACAAAAGGAATTCCGACCGGGGAGAAAAATGCAATAACTCAGAGAATTTTGCCGATAAATGTGATGAGCACCCGTCTATTTTGGCCGAAAGCGTATTCAAGAAAGGTATCGGGGCTGAAGGTACATATTCAGAATCGTGGTCGTTCATACAACAAGGATGTAATTCGCTGCAAAGATATACAAATATAAACTTGTTTTTCAGCGATAAAGCAAAAAATAAAAAATAAAGAAAGAGGTACCAGTCTATGACAAAAAAAGCAACCAACGAAACCGGAACAAAAGAAGCATTAAAACCTGATTTTTCTGAAGAAACTGCCCCCAATAATGTTCACGCCTTCAATCTCGCAAATACACCTATAGCTACGATATTTAAAGGTATTTTCCAAAGCAATAATGAGAGTATGAACAATGTGTACGATAGTTATGGCAATGTACAGCGTGAATTAGATGCAATGAGCCGATCAGACGAATTATCGTTCGAACAAAAGCAATACATTGTAGATAAAAATATGGAAGCCGCAGATAAGCAGAATAAAAAAGATTCAGAAAACAAAAAGTTTTATATTTATATGGCTGGAATTATTGCTGGTACGGTGATCACTTGTGCTTGGATCAAATATCATTCTGCATAGTATGATTATAGATATCCATTCAATTTCAGTAACTGATTGCAAGCTATAATAACAAAAAAATGATAATCATTAAAAACAAAGGCTGATATAAATGGACTATAGAGTATTTATTGCTATTACATTATTACTTATGACGGTAACATTACTTTTCCTATTCGTCTACTATACTTATATGAAAAGGCGATATCGCTTTGCAACTAACTGTCCGGAATCAAAAGAGCTTACAGATATGATAAAGCGTTTTCGAATGGCAAGAATTTACGTTGAGCCTGTGTATTGTTCAGACGGCGAAATTGCAAGAGCCTGGTTCGAACTTTCAAAGTGTTCCTCGGCGATTCAACTCAGTAAATACTACAGCGAAAACAGGCAGTTTTGCAAAACCGACAAGGAACTGTTGATACGATACGCAAAGCAGCATATCATCAAAAACAAAAAACACTCCAAAAAATACATAAGGTTCTTTGTTGCATATTTTAATTTCCTTTTGTGTATTTGCAAGCAATGCTCTTTTATAGAAAAAAGAGGATTCCGGGACGAGGACATAGAAGACAGTTTGAAGCATATACTTAATATGCGCGACGGCATAGTTGATTATGACTTCTATAATAAAGACGAATACTGCGCCGCATACAAAGAACTAACTATAGCATATAATAAGATCTAAGAAATAGATGTTTAGCATAACCATCGAAAAGGACGTAATAAACGGCACAATACATAGAAAAGCGAAAGCGAGAATAGGCGAAGATCTGTTTGAATATCTTCTCCACCCCGTCATCGCCGACGTTCCGAAAGAAGACGATTCCCTCACAAACAGCATCCTCACGAATACGAACTGAACGCCGCAAAAAAACGGGCTGTTTACATTTACCGTAAACAGCCCTTTTCGTTATGTATTATTTCTTTTTCTTCTTTATCACGACTGCCGCGATGACGGCGGCCGCCGCGACGGCTGCCGCGCCGGCGATAATGCCTATTATGAGTCCGGCGTTCGACTTGCCCGGCTCTTCTTTCGGCTGCGTATCGGCGGGTTTTGCGCCGTTCTGTGTTTCGGGCGCGTCGGTTGCCGGCGCCTGAGTTTCACCGGATTGTTCGGCGGGTTCGGTCGGAGCCTCCGTCGCTTTGTCGGTAGGCGCGGAAATATCGTCCGATATATCCTCGAGATATTCCGGATCGAACTCCGGCGACGTCCCGTTTATTTTGAACAGTAAAGCGTCTTCGTAGTTTTTGAAAAACGCGGCGGAATATACCGTTATCTGCGATTCGTCGGGGTCGCTGGGGTATCCGGCGTACGCGTCGAAACGCAGTTTGACGACGGTGCCTTCGAAATCAAGCGCGTCGTTCATATCCGCGATGACTACCTGTCTGCCGTCAACGAAGTGGTATTCGAGCGGCACGCTGTAATTCGGGGTGTAATCGCTGACGCTGCCCGTAGTGCAGTAGAACAGCTCGCCGTCGTTTTCAGTATCGTTCGTCTGCAGATATATGGCGAAATACGGGTAGTCTTCGCCGTTCAGCTTGACCTGGCCCGACACGTTGAGCGATATGTACGGGTCGGGGTCGTCTTCGAACATGAACGTCACGCTGCCGTCGTCGTTCACTTTGTATTCCATCGCATGACCGCCGAAAAGCTTCGAAAAGTCGATAACTACGGCGTCGCCTTCGGCGTCGGGTATCGAAGTCTTAACGGTCACCGGAGCGTCGGGAGAAGGATCTTCGAGCGCCGGTCCGCCGAATACGGTGTTGCCGGACATGATGAGACGCGTCGTGCCGCATATATTGTCGTTGCGGTCGTGTATGACGCCGGCGCCCCATTCGAGCCAGTTCTGCCATTCGTTGTTGTTTTCGCCGAGGGTGGCGGTAAGTATGGCGGCGGATATGCCGTAGGTCGTTCCGACGTGCGGAAGCTCGAATACGAGCTCGTTCCACGGTATGAATATTTCATAGGTCGTGACTTCCCCGTCGTTCGAAGCGGCGTACGAACCGCCCTCGCTCTGAAGCGCCTGACCGATCATTATGCCGTGCCAGCAGTAAGTATAGCAGAGACTGTCTTCGGTATTGTAGGCAAAAACGAGTTCCTGATAGTCGTCGGAATAGTTGAAGTCTCTTTCCGCGCTCGGCGTGAATCCCTGGTCTATCGTACAGCCGAACGGGTCGAATCTCACCTGCAGAGCGTCGCCGTTCCAGATATTGTGGTCGTGAACGTATTTGTTGCAGGGGCTCGTATCCGGCACCTGGACCGCCATAAAGAAGCCTTCGAACGTGTATCTGAGCCAGATCGTGAATTCAACGTCAGTCTTATCGTCGTAGCAGACGTCGGTCTGAGGGTTTTCGGGATACTTGATGTGCGCTACGGTGGGATCGCCCCATTCGTCGGCCGTCACCTTGCCGTCGATAGACGGCAGTATGTCGAACTGCAGGGCTTCTACCGTCGCAAACGCCTCTTCCTCTTCATCGGCAAAAACGGCTCCGCAAAGCGAAAACACCATTATCACCGATATCAGTATCGCAAATACTTTTTTCATATCTGTTGTTCTCCTTTTCATAAACTGTATATATTTTACAGTATGCAGACGGTTTTGTCAATAGGTTTCTTTAATAAAATAAAGGCTGCCTGATCAGATCAGGCAGCTTTCTTTTCGGTCGGATTATTATCTTACGTCTATAGCGCCGCTGACGGGGAATTTATCAACGCCCATCAGGTCGTAGTAGCTCATCGTCTTACCTTCTTCGTTCATGTAGGTGACGTCGTTTCTGATGTCGTAGGAGGTGACGTTTTCATACGTGTTGCCGTTTGCAAGGTCTTCGTCGGTATGATAGAAGCCCCAGTAAGAGTTCTCTTCGTGGAAGATGTCGGCGAAGTATCTCGACAGCTGCGGATCGTTATAGCTCTTCGCATAGCTGGCGGAATAATGCAGTTCGGTGTTCTCCACTCTGCAGTTCGTGATATCGACTATGCCGTAGTTTGCGGAGCCGACCAGACCGGCTATGTTGTGGAAGCCGATTATCTTAGAGCCGGATACGGTGCAGTTCGACATTTCTATCGTGCCGCCGAATATCGCCGCGCCGACGATGCCGCCCGCTCTGAAGCAGATGCCCGTGGTGTCGCCTTCGGCGCCTACGCCGCCGTTAAGATACAGGTTGTTGACTGTGACGTTAGTGATCGTGATGTAGCTCGCCGAGTCGATCGTACCGATGACGCATCCGGCGTGTTTTCTCGTCGGGTTGATCGTGGCGTTGTTGAACGTTACGTTCTGGACCGTGAAGTCGTTTCTGATCGCGCCGAAGAAGCCGTAGCCGTGGATCGGGCCGGAGCCGTTGACCATATAGCCGTAGCCGTCGGGTTCTTCAAGGTCCTCGTCGTCGATCCACATACCGTTGATGACGTGGCCGTCGCCGTCGAACGTGCAGTCTATCATATAACCGCCGCTGATCGGGTTCCAGTGTTTGCCGCCTTCAACGTCGGGACTGAGGTCGATATCGGCGGTGAGTTTGATCGTCACGGTGTCGAGCTCTTCGTCGTCGTTTACGTAACGGGCGAACTCATAGAGCTGTTCGCGTGTGCCGATATAGATCGTGCCGCCCATGCCGTCTTCGTCCGCGCCGACGATCTCAAGCGACGTATCACCGAGTTTTTCGCCTTTGGGAGCTTCGGTGACAGCTTCTGTCGGAGCTTCCGTCGCCGCTTCGGTCGGAGCTTCGGTAGCGGGAGCATCCGTCGCCGCTTCGGTCGGAGTCTCCGCCGGTTTCGTGTCGGGCGCTTTCGTCTGTTCGGTCTTGTTCGTATCCGCCGGTTTCGGCGTTTCTCCGCAGGACGCGAAGCAGCACGCCGTCATGACGATGACGAGGATCAGACTGATGATCGCTGTAATTCTTTTCATGTTTTTTCCCCTTTTATTTTAGTTATGTTTTATATCAATCGTTGCCGATCAATTCCACGTTATGCTCTCTAAATAAGGCACGAAGTTTTCGCGCTCTTTTTTCGTCGCGGTCTCTTCGGCGCCGGATACGGGATCGTAGAAATACTGATAGCAGAAGTAAGCGACGCCTTTGCATTTGCCGAGCGTTTCCGTATACTGCAGGCATCTGAGCAGCACGTCTTTA
>JAEEJH010000016.1 GCA_016281775.1 Clostridiales bacterium
CCGATTAAAGTGGTACGCGAGCTGGGTTCAGAACGTCGTGAGACAGTTCGGTCCCTATCTGTCGTGGGCGCAGGATATTTGAGAAGCGCTGTCCTTAGTACGAAAGGACCGGGATGGACATACCACCGGTGCACCGGTTGTTCCGCCAGGAGCACAGCCGGGTAGCCGCGTATGGACGTGATAAACGCTGAAGGCATCTAAGCGTGAAACACACTTCAAGATTAGATATCCCATAACATAAGTTAGTAAGGTCACTTGCAGACTACAAGTTGATAGGCCGCATGTGGAAGCGCAGAAATGCGTGCAGCTGAGCGGTACTAATAGACCGAGGGCTTGAACATCCCAATGGTGTTCAAGGTTGAAACAACTACTTGAGCGTAAAACTCCGAACTTATTCGGTTTTCAATGGACGCACGTCCATATTTGCACCTAAGGATATGCACCTTTAGCTCAGTTGGTAGAGCAACTGACTCTTAATCAGTGGGTCCCGGGTTCGAATCCCTGAAGGTGCACCATTTCAGTTAGTGTCTTTATTGCTGAGGGTCCACCCGTTCCCATTCCGAACACGGAAGTTAAGCTCAGTCATGCCGACGATACTCGCCTGGCGACGGGCCGGTAAAATAGGTCGACGCTAACACAAACTCCGCGATATCCGCGGAGTTTTTCTTTTATAATCAAAATACCGAAAAAACGCAGGAGACAATTCGTATATCCTGCGTTTTTTAAATAACAGTTATCTCGGTTTTCCCATTTTCATCATTGCTTTTGCTACTTTGCGCTGTGCGCCAACCATCATATTCGGAAGCATATACAGGCTTTTCGGAATGACTTGGCAAGGGCCGCTGTCCGTAACGTCGTAGAAGCCGATCGCATATCTGGTAGGCACTACCGCGTTGTAAGAGTTAGTTGCATACACAATGATTTCTGCGTAAGTTCTTCCGAAAGAATCGGTTTCAATTTGCTCAAAGCTGCTGAATTTCGCACTTTCGGGATTCTTTAATCCGGCCGCGATGGCATCTTTCACAGCTAAAAGCATCCAACCTTCTTTTGTTGTAGGAAGTTTGGGTTCTTCGGGTGCATTTCCCTGCAATTTTGCACCGCATCCGGGGCAGAATACAGAATCGTCGGCAATTTGCTTGCCACATTTTGAACAAAACATAATAGGACCTCCTTATTTTTAAGCCGATAAATCGGCGTTATTTAATTTTTTCCGACTAATGTAAGAATAAGACCTATGAAAAACGATATGCTTCCGATGATAAGCAAAACGTGGAATATCTCATAATCACCACCAATAAAGAACATTGATACGATATCCATCGCTCCGCTGACGAGCATAAGAAATATACCGAAGGCACGAACGCCTCCGCCGGACGAAGCTGTTCCTGTTGGAACAAATTGATCTGCGCATTTCCATCCCGCGCCGTCATTAAATACAGTTAATGAAAAATTTGTACGGACAACTGCGCCGTAAGAATTTTGTGAATCGACAAAACCTGCTATCAAATACGCACCGTTTGTAAGCTTTGTTACGCCGGTTTGTTCGAGAGCGCCGAATTTTGCCGAAGCGGGAGATTTCAAAAGCTGTAACTCAACAGCTTGCGCAAAGAGCTTTGCTTCTGTTTCTTCGTTTGGCTCACCGAAGTTATCGCGGTAATCATTCAGTTTTTGCTGAAAATCAAACTGCGCTTTGCTGGAAATTTCATAATTGGGTGTCGGTTTTTGATATTGATTATTATTCATAGCCCCTCCGTAAATCAACGTTAATTAAAACATTTTATGAGAAATATGCAGTAGGAACCATACTGCCTATAAATATACACCAATAAATCCTATTTGTCAAGTCTTTTTGGAATTATAATTCCAAATAGAGTTAAATAATAAGAAGGAAAGGTGATATTATGCTTGAAAAAGACTTGAGAAAGATAGGAAACAGACTGTACGAGGCAAGAAAGAGAAAAGGAATGACGCAGGCACAGGTCGCGGAAGCGGCGGAGATATCGGACAGGACGTTTGCAGATATAGAACGCGGAAACGTCAATATGCGCGTTGAAACAATGGCGGCGATATGCGGCGCGCTCGGAATTACGCCGGACGAGCTGTTTTTAACAGAAGATGATAAAGCTGATGAGACCGAGATTATTCGACTGCTTGCCGATTGCACGGGAAAAGAAAAAGACACGGCGCTGAAACTGCTGCAGGCATATCTGAGCTCGCTTTCGTAGTTATGAACAAGTCAAATTCACTTGACAAAAATTACCTCCGTATGATATAATACCGTTAAAGATGAGATGGAGGCGGATGCCGATGAAAAGAATAATATGTTTTGCGCTTGCGCTTTTGCTTATGTTCTCCGCGGCGGCGTGCGGCGTAAACGGACCTGCCGATACGAATATCGAGACGGCGCCGCGCGGCACGGCGGAAAGTGAAACGCTGAGCCCGGATACGGCGGCGGAATCCGTAACGGAGCCTGTGCCGGAGGGGCCGCTCCAAGACAAGGCCGCGCTTTTCGTCGGCGACGCGCTTATGACCGAAGTTACCGTCGACGGGCAAAAAAAGAAAAGCCTTGCCGGGACGGTTGCCGAAAAACTTGAGATATCAGACGTAAAAAACGTTTCAACGGACGGAGTGTGCATATCGCAGATCCCGGTACCGTACGGCCCGACGGCGGCGTCGCTGTTGGAAGCGGAAAGCGGCAATAAATACGGTATCGTTATTATAGAAGGCGGGATCACGGACGCCGCCCGTGCGGTCGATATCGGCAGGATCGTACCGAAGAGCGCGGATATGACGAAGCCGGAAGATCTTGACCTTTATAAATTCGCGGGCGGATTTGAAAATACGCTCCTGACCGCGAAAAAGCTGTTTTCAGACGCCTGCATCGGCTGCGTCATCGCGCCGAAGCTTACGTCTGATCGCGGCTGTGCGTCGGATATGCGCAGATACGCGGAGATTATGCGCCTCGCCTGCGAAAAATGGGGCGTCTTCATCCTTGATCTTTATGATGAGGAGACCGGGATCGAATATAAACCCGAAACCGCCTTGACCGCGTCGACCGATATGAAAGTCTATGAAGGCAACGGCCCCGAATACGCCGTGGACGGCGATACGTCGACGCTTTTCTGGAGCAACGGCGGGGCGTATGACGGCAGCACGTTTACGGTAGATCTCGGAGTTTTATCGGAGGTGACGGGGATAAACCTTATAATGGGGTCGGAAAGATACCCGAACAACTATATCCACGAGGGCGTTCTGGAGTATTCTTCGGACGGAGAAAATTACACGAAGCTCTGCGATCTGAATAAAACGAACAGGGTGACGAAGTGCGGCGAATACTTCAAAGCGAGATACGTAAGGATACGTTCGACGGCTTTCGACAACGAATGGCCGCTGATAACGGAATTCGAAATAACCGCCGAACCGGTACCCGGAGCCGATACGGGCGATCTTTACAGACCGATACGCATGAGCGCCGCGGACTATGAAAAATTAACGGAGCGCACGGCGGAATTCATCAAAGAGATACATACAATGAAACGCGAGCCGGTTTTTAAGATCGGCCCCGGCGTTTGCGACGTGGCGAGCGTACTTGCAGACAAAAGAGTGATATATTACGGCGATTCGATCTGTGACAGGACGTTTCACGACGATCCGGCGCGCACGGTATATTATTCGTACGGCGGCAGGATAAGCGAGTTATACGGCGCGAAAATGATCAACCGCGGCAAAGACAGCGCTTCGCTTTCGACTGCGCGGGGAGAGAACACGATCATCGCACAGACGGGCGCCGATCTGAAGCGCAGCGTGGATATCATAGTCATTGAGGGCGGCGTGAACGACGCGATGGATTCGGCTCCGGTCGGCAAAATATCCGACATGACGCGCGAAAATTTCGACCCGTCGAAGCTAAAAAAGTCGACTGTGGCCGGCGGGCTTGAAGAGGTGCTCTGGACGCTGACCGGGAATCACCCCGAAGCCGTCATCGTATATCTGATAATTTACAAAGTCGATTTCGATATGGGCAGACTCAAAAAAATGGACGCGTACGTTGATATGATAAAAGCGCTCTGCGACAAATGGGGAGTCGTATATCTCGACCTGTATAACGACGGCTGGTTCAACGCGAGATTCGATATCAAGTCGAGGGTGTATTCTAACGACGGTTTACACCCGAACGCCGCGGGATTTGACGTGCTTGCGCCCGTCCTCGCGGAATTCATGGCGGATACGTACGTCAAAGCGAAGCAGGACAAAGCGGAATAACGCGCCCCGGTCGGAGGACAGCTGAAAACGTCGTTTTAAGACCGCAGGGTCGATCCACGGATCGACCGCTTACGATGCGTAAATCAAACATACGATACAAACAGGCTGCCGATGCTGCGGCAGCCTGTCTTTATTGAAAAGATATATTTACTGTTTTTTCATCGTTACTTCGAATTCGGTCTTGCGCGTGTTGCCGTCGCTTATTGTTACGCTTTCATAACCTTCCTTCGCCTCGTCTGTGACGGTCGAGGCGGGCTGAATTTTCTGTACGCATGAAAAAGCGGACATACAAACGGCTGCAAGTACAATCAAACAAAACAGTTTTTTCATATTATCCTCATTCAATTTCATTAACAGACAAATCAGACATACTCTTTTTTGCGCGGCGCGACACAGTTCGTTCCGTCGGGGTATACGCCGTCCCAGACGTTTTCTGTATCCGTAAGGATGCCGTTTTGCGTACAGTAACGGTAAACGTTTGAATCGGCGACGCAGTGGACCACAGTGTCGGCGTCCGCCGTAAGAGAGTTGTCGAGCATTGTCGTATTGCCCTCGAAATAAATATCTTTGACGTGCAGTTTTATCGCGTTGGAGTCTATCGTTTTGACGTTGGCGCTTATATAGAGCGCGTCGAGCGTGCCTCTTGACATCGCGCCGGGGTAGATCCTCGAGATCTCTTTCGGCAGATAGACCGAACCGGTCTTGCCGGAAGGGAACTGCATCAGTATCGAACCCTGCATCAGCATACCGTCAAGCGCGTAAAATCCGTGGATATTACCCTCCTCGACTATATATTCGATCGTACCGACGGTATCGAACGCGTTCGTGCCGACGTTTGCGTACTTTGACAGATATACTCGCTCGGCGTATATCCCGGAGAAAATGCCCGCAGGGTATTCCTGAGTACTGCCTTCGGCTGAATAGATATGCACGTTGTCGAGGCTCAGCGCGGTGCAGTTTGCAAACATATATGCGCACGGCCTAACGCCGCGCTCGAGACTTACGTACGTGAGTTTTTTGCAGTCCATGAAAGTGCCGTAGCCGTGTTTTCCGTTTCCGTCAAACGAAGTTCCTTTTTTAAGCGTTACGGACGTTAATCCGGTATTTCTGAACGTAAAGTTTCCGCAGAACATCGGCTGATTGTAAACGTATTCGACGCTTTCGAGATTCACGCAGTTTTCAAACGACGAATCGCCGTAAAACCATTCCAGATGGAGCGTGAGATTTTTAATGCTCTCGCAGTTGTAAAACGCGTGATCTCCGATCTTGACGAAATAGGAAACTCTGTCGTAAACTCCGCCTATAGCATCGATAACGAGCTTTTTGCATCCGCTGAAAGCGTACGCGCCGATCTCGTTCATTTTTTGCGGAAAGACTACCGTTTGAAGCGAAACGCAGTTTTCACAGGCGTTAGCCGATATTGAGCGAAGATCTTTCGGGAACGTGATCTTTTTAAGGTTTTTGCATTCCGCAAAATCATACGGTCCGTCGAGACGCTCTATGCTGTCGGGCAGCGTTATTTCGGTTATACCATCTATACCGTAAAATGCGTGAGGCGCGACATATTTTACGGGATAACCGCGGCAGACCGACAAAACGGCGACCGGACCGGTCTTTTCTTCGTCGCATTCTATTACGGCAGCGACTTTTTCGCCCCACTCTTCATAAAGCTTGTAAGTTATGCCGTTTTCGGTAACGAAATCATAATCGGTCGGTATTGATTCCGGAGAATCGCAAAAGCGGCTGGTAAACGACAGCTTCAGCCTTACTTCTCTGATGCTTGTGCCGCATGATGCGATTTCACCGTCGGACATGAACGCCGTAAGCAAGCCGTAATTGATCATAAGATCGTCGTTTGCTCTGTAAAAAGCGGTCATAATATTCATTCTGTATGTCATCCAGTCGGGATCATAGCATTTGGCCGTTTTCATCGAATGCTTAGTGACGTTGAAAGTGAAACGGTTGCCGAAACACACTATTGCGACGGTATCGTCTTTTATCCATTCATACGTACCGCCGATCTGTTTCACTGCATCGGTGACGGAGACGAAAAGCTTGTTATTCAGATGATCAATGAAATTTTCGTGATCGTTTTTGTAAAAGTCGCCGAAATTATTGATAAAATCATCCGAACTGTCCATGGTGATCTTGTTTGTAACGTCTTTTTTATTTATTATAATGTGTATCCCGGGCGCGTTTTCGTCGATCTGCGGTTCCGGCTCGGTAACGCGTATCGTTATGACCGCGTAAACTCCGGAACCGTCCGATGCGGCGGCGCGGACCGTGCATTCACCGGCCGATACGGCGGTGAACGTGCCGTTTGATGATACCGTACCGCATGAAGCGCCGGATATCACGCTCCATATAACTTCTTTATCGGCGGCGTTTTTGGGTTTGACTTCCGCCGTAAGCGTAATACTTTTGCCGACCTCGACAGGATCCGAAGGCGCGTTGATCTTTATCGAAGAGACGAGTATCACGGGCGGCTCGGTCACCGGTACATCGGTCGTCGGAGATTCGGTCACGGGAGATTCGGTCGTCGGCGGCTCGGTAACGGGAGGCTCGGTGGTCGGGGGTTCCGTTGTCGGCGGCTCGGTCACGGGAGCTTCCGTTGTCGGCGGCTCGGTCGCCGGAGCTTCGGCAGTCGGCGGTTCGGTCGCGGGAGCCTCTGTCGTCGGAGGTTCCGTTTCATCCGGTTCGGTCGTCGGCAGCTCGGTGACGACCGGTTCGGCGGTCGTTATACCGTCGGTATCGGAAGCGGACGTCAGCTCCGTATTTGCCGGCGCGGTACCGGTATCGGTCGTGCCGGGGGTATAAGGACCGCGATACAGTACCGACGGTATCCAGATAGCGAGTATTACCGCGATAACGGCGGCGACGCCGGCCAGTACTTTTACGACGTCCCATACTTTTGACGCGTTTTCGCGTGTCTTTGAAACGTAAAATTTCGAAAACGGACGGGATACGTATTTTTCATCGGCGTAACCGATCGCTTCAAGCAGAGTCTTTCCTTTCATATCAAGTCCTCCTTCTGCAGAAAATCTTTGAGTTTTTTGCGCGTTCGCATAAGCATGATGCGCGCGTAGTCTTCGGTGATGCCGAACGCCGATTTTATATCCGAAAGCGAATAAGCGTAAAAATATCTGCTCATGAATATGTCGCGTTCTTTTGAAGACAACGTTTTGTAAAATCTGTTGAGCGCCTCTTTCAGCTCTTCCGAGACGTATTCGTCCTCGGCGCTTCTCGAATCCGTAAAGCATTCGTCGAGCTCTTCGATTATGACGTCCAGACCTTCGCCGCGCTTTTCGGCTTTGATCTTGCGCAGCCTCGATACGGCGATATTGCGTATTATTATCGATACGTACGCGCCGAGGTCTTTCGGTTTATCCGGCGGTATCCTGTTCCACACGGCGTAAAGAGCGTCGTTCAAGC
>JAEEJH010000182.1 GCA_016281775.1 Clostridiales bacterium
AACCGTTGAATTCGAATTTCTTCATTAGCGAAGCGTCTTCATTTCTTCATTAGCCCGCTTGCGGGCGTCTTCATTTTCGGCGCGGCAAAGTTTATACATAATACTTCCTTATCACGCCGCGCCGAACGCCCGGCGGCTTTTTTTCATATCATATAGTGATCCCAACGTAAAGGAGGATCATATGGCAAGACTTCTGGGACTTTCCAAAGTGCCTGTATTCGCCGAAGAAGGCGACGCTAAGATCACGAGCGAATTCGGCGAGATCATAAATGATTATCCGGTCGAAGGTCAGACGGGACGGCACACGGCGCTCGATCTCGTGCGCTGTACCGACGGCAAAACGTCGGAGACGGCTACGATCACGTCAATGGCGGACGGTATCATAATCGCGCAGAGAAAATGGGTCAAAGGCTTTTCGTCTGCCAAAGCGACCGCAGGCAACTGCGTTTACATAAAACACCGAAACGGTATGGTGTCGAAATATTTTCACCTCGAATACGGCTCGATGCCTGAATGGATATGCGACGGAGCCGAGGTGAAGAAAAACGACGTGCTCGGTTACATGGGCGCGACCGGATACGCTTTCGGCGTGCATCTGCATTTTCAGGTCGAAGACGAAAACGGCGTCTGCGTTGATCCGGAACCTTATCTGCTCGGCATCAAATCGTTCGATCCCGAGCCGCCCTCTCCGACGGCGATATACCGTCTCGCGCTCAAGCGTGAGTTTTCTTCGTATGACGAAGCGATCAAAGCGCTGAACGGATTGAACGATATCGGTATATCGACCGAACTGCTGATACGGCAAAAGTGATCGCGAACCGCTGAAAACGAGGGGCGGAGGGTTTCCGCGGTTTTTCAAAGCAGCCCGCCGCTTTGCGGTTCCCGGATTTGGAAGATATGAAGGCGGGGCTCTGCAAGCGGCGGCGCACCGCAAAAAAACGCCGCGGCAGGTCCTCTGCCGCGGCGCTTTAATTCTCAATTTCAGCCGTGAATTATTTGCTTTTTACCGCTATAAGATCTCCGACCGCCGTGCGCAGAGTTTCGAACAGATCCGTATCTGTCGAATAATCGGCTATCGACGTCGTTATTCTCTTGATTATCAGATCGGACGTACCCTCTCCGTACAGACTGTCGAGCAGGGTGAAATAATCGTAGTCTTCGACGCCGTCGCGTACGGATTCGAGGCGGAGCGAACCGATGGGTCCCGGATATCCGTCGCTGCCGTATTTTTCGATATACTCGGGCAGCGCGCCGCCGGGATAGATCAGCACGCCGTTGCCGTAGTCGTTATATCCGAACTGCGCGTCGGCTTCGTGCTTCTTTGTCCAATGCTTCGCGTCTTCCCAGTCGTTGACCATATAGTATAAGAAACCGTCGACGTTATAAAGCTTCTGCTGCCAGAACATGAGTCTGTGTACGACCGATTCGTCGTTTATCGAGAGCGTTATCTCGGGCTCGTGCGGGAATCTCGTAACGTACCACCACACCTCGTCGCCTTCAGCCTGATGCTTCGCCATACGTTCGGGTATGGTGCCGAGTTCTTCTTCAAGCTGCTTCGTATAGTACAGATACGTCATCGTGGGATCCGCTTTGTAATCTTTATACGTCGTGAAGAAATAGTTGTGCGGACACCATACGTTCACGTAATCTTCGATATACTTGAAGAAATCGACGGACGGATTCGTTTTCAGTACGGCGTTATAGTGTATCGGGATTATCATTTTATAATCGCCGAATATCTTTTTGATCGTCTTCGCGTGAGATATGATATTGTTCAGCGCGGCGACGGTCAGAGGCTCGTCGTCCTTGTCCGGATAGAAATAGGCGCGGTCGAGCCAGCTCTGTTTTTTCGATATGCGGTTGTACGCCGCCTGCAGATACTCCTCGTTAAACGTCGTCTTCCACGTGAGCGTGAACGCGGTCATTCTCGGATCGTCGAGAAACTGCTCTACCCTGTCGTCCCAGTACGCGCCGCGTTTTGCGTAAGGCAGCGTGTAGCAGTTTATCTTGTTTTCGAGCAGATATTCGTAGTATATCGCGTAGAGGTCGTCTTCGAGACCGTCGACTGTAGTCGCTTCTCTGTTATGTCCTACGATCATCGCCCATTCGCCTAAGTCGGACAAAGTTTTGCAGCTTGAGGCGACCGGCAGAGCGAAATCCCAAACGTACGCGTAAACGTACGCCTTTTTTATTTCTTTGCCGTCTTTGTCTTTTAACACGGCGGTCGCTTTGTACTGGCCGGACGGAGTATCTGTTTTTGATTTGACTTTGATAATGAACATCCTGCTTTGACCGGCGGGCAGATCGAAGCCGTGTTCGAGCACGGGTATCGGGTCGACGACCGTTTTGCCGTCTACGTCGTCGAAATAGTAGCCGTAGCAGATCTCTTTTTCGAGTTTGCTGCCCTTACCGTCTTCAAAATCCGACACTTCGAGCGACAGCGATTTTTTCTCACTTGACGAAGCAAGCATAAGATGACAGCCCTCGATCTCGTTTTTCGCGAGCTTTATCTGATACGTGTTTTTGCCGTTCGACTCAACCGTCTCAGCCGGAGTATTCACGTACGAATGATCGAACCAGAGCGTGATATCCTTATCTTCGTTTGCCGCGGAAACGGCGGTGTTCTGTACCTCCGGCGCCTGCGATACGGCTTGCTTCAAAAGCCCGTCGGAGGCTTTTTTCTCTTCGGCGGTCAGTTCTCTTCCGCTCGGCGTCTTTACTATGAACGAAGACATTTCTTCGTCGGTCTTGGCGAATCTGATCGAGGCGATATACATAGTCTCGCCTTCGGCTTTGGCGTTTGTCGAAATGTCGAAGCGCAGAGCGTTCAGCTTGCCGCTCCATAAGCTCGCGCCGTTCATATTGAAGATGATATACTGCCAGCCGTCGTCGGTATTGTCGTACGAAACGCGCTTTAGACAGTTTGCGTTCGCGCCGTTAACACTGCCGGCGGCGTAGAACAGCTCGAACGTCGAGTCAGTCATATTCTCGACTTTCACTTTGATAACGATATACTTGTATTCGCTGACCTCTATACACGTCAACCCGAACGCTTTCATGTATTTTTTATAGTTGAACGTGACGTACGGGTCGGCCGTCTTTTTCGTAGTCGAAAGCTTCAGCAGATACCCAGCTTTTTCGTCGAGCGTCACGTCTGCCTGCAGGGCGTTTTTCTCCGTCACGCTTTTTAAGATCTGCGAATCTTCAAAGGTGACGTAAGCCGGATCCGTCGGTCCGGTAAGTACGGGCGGCGCTTCCGTGGTCGCCGGTTCCGTCAGGGGCGCTTCGGTGGTCGCGGGTTCGGTTTCCGGCTTTTCGGTCTGCGGCTGCGGTTCGGTCTGTTTTTCCGTCACGGACGCTTCGCCCGTCTCCGTCTGATCCGGATTGCCGTTATTACACGATACGAACGAAAAAAGCATAAGCGCCGCGAGCAGAAGAGCCGTTATTCTTATGATATTTTTCATATTGCCTCCGTCATTTCAGTACGAACGACTTTACGTATATCAGGTCGCCTTTTGCGCATGCGTCGAAATAGTCGAATCTTATCTTGTTTATTTTGCCTTTCCAGAACGGCAGACTGCCTGCGTTCACGGTGACGGTATGATATTCGCCGTCGGCGATGAGCGTGACTCTCGTGCGCTCGGATCCGTCGGGCGCGGTCTTACTGCCCGTGCATAAGAAGAGGTCGGTCTCGTATGTGCTTCTGCTGTTCGACGTCGGGATCATATACGTGATCTCGATGGTCTGATAGTCTTCCGCGTTATACGTTTTGCCCGCGCGGTTATAATCGATCATCGCCTGCGGGTCGTTCGGGGCCGTTACGGTAAGCACGGCGGCTTTCTCTGATTCGCTGTACGACGCCTCGGTATTGTACAGATCCGCAAAGACCGATATGCTCGACGCCGATCCGAACGTTAAACTCTCGTAATCGATATCCGCCGTACGCATGGAAATATAGTTTTTGTGTAAAGACGCGTTATCGGCAAAGTCTTTATTCGCTTTGAACGCCGCGCGTATCTGCTCGACGGTGCCGGTCGTGATTAGATAACTGTATTCTATCGGATCGAACGACACCATTTTCAGCATATTGAGCGGCGCAACGTAGTTAGTCGCTCCGTTTGCGGGATCTTTTGAACCGTTGTAGCTGAATTTACCGGCGTAGAGCATATCGACGTTAGGCACGAAAATACCTATTCCGAAGCCGGTCTGCGGCGACGTCCACGAGCACCACGTTTCGGTATTCTCTTCTTTTACGTAGAAGCGGCAGCTTTCCGCATATCTCGCGTCGCCCCAGAACTGCAGGTCGTCCCGGTATGAAAGCGTATCGTCCGTCCATGAATCGGTACCGTTATACCACGTGAATCTGCTGAGGTAGCTCACCGTATAAAACGCCGGAAGTTCCTGATGAGAATATCTGTGCTCCCAGCCGGAGAAATCGACGAACCTGTTGTCGACTCTTATCGTATCCGCGCCCACGGTATATCTGTTTTCCATGTAGCTTCTCGATATTTTGTTATTGAGCGACCAGTCCTGCGGCTGAGCTTTGATATAAACGTAGTCGTCGCCTACCAAAACGTCGATCAGGCGGCTGGCGTTGCCGTACTGGTCGCCGCCCTGTACGGGATTGTACGTCCACCTCGAGCCGTTGTAATTGCCCGGCGTGTATTCGTTGTTGCCGGCGGTGCCGTAGTAAGACTGCTGTACGAGTCTGCCCGTGTCGGCGCGGTTTATAAGATTGGTCAGACCGCTTATATTGCTCGTCTTGTCTTCGATATAATTCACGCCGCCGCCCCAGGAGAGCTGTATGCCTACTTTGAATCTGCTGTTTTCGATATAATAAGTTTTGCTGTTATAGACTTTTATAAGTTCCGTTTCGATCTTCGACAGAGAGAAATCGGTCTCTTTTCCGTCGCACGTTTTTACGGTGATCTGTTTTATGTATTTCGCCTTCACGTTTTTCAGATACGTTGAGATAAGGCCGTTAAACGTAACGTTTTTGCCGGCTTCAAGATAGAAATCGTCGGTCTTATCCGCGCCTGAGGCGGTATATTTGACGAATATCTGCAAAGCTCTGCCGGACGAATACGTAAAGCTCATGCGGTTGAACTCAGCCGGGAAAGAGCCGTTTTCAAGCGTAAGCACAAGCTCGCCTTTCAGCGTAAATACGCCGTTCTTTTCGCTTTTGTATCCTTTGGCTGTATACTTTACGCCGCCGGCGGAATACACGTCTTCCGGCGGAGGTTCGGGCGCGTCGGTCACGGGTTCCGTCGGTGCTTCGGTGACTTTTTCCGTAGGCGCTTCAGTGACTTTTTCCGTCGGAGGTTCGGTCACGGCTTCCGTAGGCGCCTCGGTCGGAGCATCCGTAGGAGCTTCTGTCGGAGCGTCGGTCGGTGCGTCAGTCGGTACGTCGGTCGGGGCGTCGGTGGGCGTCTCGGTTCTCTCCGCCGTTCTTTCTTCCGTGATCTGTGCTGTCTGCGGCGGTTCGGTAATATCCGGCGCTTTTTCGGTCGTGACGTTCTCCGCCGCCGGCGTGCACGCCGTTACGAGCATAAGCGCCGCGAGCAGCAGCGCGAGTATGATCATATGTGATCTGCGTTTCATTTGCGTATTCCTTTCAGCTTTATACCGATATTATAAAACAGTTTTGCCTTATTGTCAATGAAAATTATAAAAAATACACTAAAAGTATTGACTAAAAGACAATTATAAGGTAAAATGGTGTCAACAAAAACGAAAGGTAACCGATATATGAAAAGAATTACAGCCGTTATTACGGTACTGTTTATCCTGCTCGCCGCGGCGTCGTGCAACGTTCCCGTAACGCCGGGACCGTCTTCGACCGCGCCGGCGGAGACGGGCGCAGTGACCAAGCCCGCGGATACGGAAAAAGCGACCGAAGCGAAAACCGAAGCTCCCACGGAGAAGATAACCGAGGCACAGACCGAAAAGGCGACCGAGGCGCAGACAGAAAAAGTCACGGAAGCCCCGACCGAGAAAGTAACCGAAACACCGACGGAACCTGTGACGGAAGCTCCGACGGAACCCGTCACCGAAAAGGAAACCGGGCCTATCCCCGGCGACTATGAATCCGTGCTTTACAAGCAGAAGTATTACAACAGCGAAGGCGTTATGATGTACGAGCACGAATTCGACGACGGCCTGCGTATGAAGAGTTATTATAATTACGGCGACGGCACGCCCATGTCGAGCATAGATTATATTTACACCGCCGACGGCAAGCTGATGGGCACGGTAACGTATAATCCGAACGGCAGCGTTTCAGAAAGCACGGAAGTAACTTACGACGTTCTTGAAGAAGGAAACGGTATAACGACGTACGTGACCACGACAAGATCGTATAACGACGAGCACAAACCGACCGTCATTTTTGAAGAGAGCCGCAGCTATAAAAAAGGCGTCCTGCTCTACGGCACGGACGTAGATACTTATCTGAAATACGTTCCCGAAAACGACGCTTATCTTGAAGAT
>JAEEJH010000183.1 GCA_016281775.1 Clostridiales bacterium
AGGCGGAAAAATGAAACGGCTCATATCACTTTTTATATGTATAACGCTTATGCTGACGGCTTGCGCCGGCGCCGCGCAGGGCGATCCCACGACCGCGGCGGAGCGCACGGACGCTTTGACCGAAAGCAGAGTTACGGACGAACCTACGGAAAAAACGACCGATCCGGCGACCGAAAGGCTCACGGCAGCCGCGCTCACCGAAGAGCTCACCGAACGTCTGACCGAGCTGATAACGGAGCAGACTGCGGCGACGGAGCAGATCACCGAGCCGCCGACGGAACCTTTGACCGAACCGCCGACCGAACCGGCGACTGAACCTCCTACCGAGCCCGTGACCGAATCTCCTACGGAGCGCGTAACCGAACCGCCGACGGAACCCGTGACCGAACCGCCGACGGAGCGGGTGACAGAACCCGCCACCGAGCCTGCGACGGAACCGGCGACGGAGCCCGTTACCGAGCCCGTATTTACCGACGCGACGCAGTTCACGGTCTCAAACACGTTCAGCAGCGACATGGTGATACAGCGCAACGAGTATATAAGGATATGGGGCTTTGCGAACAAGGAGCAGAACGGCAGAAATATCTACGCCGAGTTCGGCGGACTTACCGGGCAGACCGTTATAGAAGACGGTCACTGGCTGATAACGCTCGACGGCACTCTGCCCGAATGCACCGAACCGCGGCAGATCAGAGTTTACGGTCACAGCGGAGTCGAGGTGACGTTTGACAACGTTCTCGTCGGCGACGTTTACTGGGTGATCGGTCAGTCGAACATACATTACAGCGTACAGAACATCAAAAACGAACATCTTGCAAGCGCGGCGGGCAGAAACGTGCAGATCACGAACTCCGATCTGATACGCCTCAACCGAAACGCATCGTCCGACTTCGCGCGGCTCGTTCAGGGCACGGCGGATCTCAATGAAGACATCATGATAAAACGAGGCTGGCAGAAGCCCGAGCAGGGCGCGCGGGATTTCTCCGCTCTCGGCTATTTCACCGCAAAGCAGGTCTACGACAGACTCGAGCACAAAGTGCCGATAGGCATGATCGAATTCGACGGCAACGGCCTCGGGCTGAACTCCTTCTGCCCGAACGAAGTATGCGACGCGCTTCATATAGACTCGAAGGATTCGGGCGGTATCTACCGCTGCAAAAACGTCGTCAACAACGGTCCGTCGCGCTTCATGTACAATCACTATATGTATCCGTTCCAGAATATGCCGATATGCGGTATAATCTGGTATCAGGGCGAATCGGACTGTCTTGCGCCTAACGACAGCAAATATCCCGAACGGTTCAGCGCGCTGATAACGGAACTGCGAAGCAGACACGGACAGATAAATCACGACTACCCCGTCTACATAGTCGAATTCCCGCCGATATGGGCGGTCAATTTCCCGTTTGAAAGCGTGCGGACGTATATGGGCACTATTCCGAACCTGCTTTCGAACGCTCACCTCTGCCAGTCGTCCGATCTCTGGAAAGACAAAACTTACGAAAACAACCTGCATCCGTACGTCAAATGGGAGCAGGCAGAGAGAATGGCGGGCATGATCCTCGCCGGTATCTACGGTATAGGCGATCCTACGTACGCCGAAGGACCCTCGGCGATGTCGGTGACCTACGAGAACAACGGCATGACGGCTTATATAAAGTTCAGAAACGTCGGCTCGGGTCTGCGATTCGAAGGAGACGCGCTGAAAGGGATAAAATATAAAGTCGCGTCCGTATGGCTCGATCCCGTATCTGTCGAGATAGTGAGCGAAGACACGGTAAAGATAACGGCGCTTGCAAAGATCGGTTATATCGGCTTCAACGTCGGAATGTCAGACAGTTTTCCCGAAACGCTGACGCTCTGCAACAGCGAAGGCATCCCCTGCAACGCATTTATAATCAGGTAATAAAATCACGGTTGACATATTATCGGCCGTATGATAGAATATGAAAAAATACACGGAGGCAACAATGAAGCGTTTTATTTCGATATTTGTATGTATGCTGCTCCTGCTTACGGCGTGTACCGGTAATCCGTCCGGACCGGCATCGACCGAAGCGCAGAAGACGGAAAAAGCAGCGACCGAGAAAATAACGGACGCCGCGACCGAAGCGCCGACAGAGACGCCGACAGAGGCTCATACCGAACCGGTGACCGAACCCGTGACGGAACCGCTCTTCAAAGATCCCGATCCCGAAGTGCTCGCGGCTCCCGCGGCGACTCAGTTCACCGTCTCGCGCGTTTTCAGCAAAGACATGGTCATTCAGAGAAATGAATATATAAGAATATGGGGCTACGCGAAAGAAGATCAGAACGGCAAGCGCGTCAACGCGGAGTTTGCCGGTCTCACCGGCGCCGCGCTGATCGAAGACGGCCACTGGTACATCACGCTTAACGGTTCTCTTCCCGAGTGTACCGAAGGGCGGCAATTCAGAGTTTACGGCGACGGCGTTGAAGTCGTGTTTGACGGCGTTCTCGTCGGCGACGTATACTGGATGGCGGGTCAGTCCAACGCCGCGTACAACCTTGCCGGTATCATCAACGAACCTCTCTCGAGCAAGGAAAGCAAAAGCATCGTCATCTCCGACGACGATCAGATCCGTCTGCACAGAAGCACGCCGGACGATATAGCCGGGCTGACCGTCGGTACGGTCGATATGAACGAGAACACGCCGATAAGGCGCGGCTGGCAGAAGCCGAAGGCGGGCGCGTATTATTTCAGCGCGCTCGGATACTGCACGGCGAAACAGCTTTACGACAAGCTCGAGCGCAAAGTGCCGATAGGCATGATAGAATTCGCGGCCGGCGGCGTGGGTATCAACGCATTCTGCCCGAATGAAGTCTGCGACGCGCTGAAAATTGACAAAGCAGATAAAAACGGCGTCTATTACGCACAGAACGTCGTAAACAACGGCCCGTCCCGCTTTATGTATAACCATTACGTATACGCGTTTCAGAAATACCCGATCTGCGGCATAATCTGGTATCAGGGCGAATCGGATATGAACAGCAAAAACGACGAAAAATACCCCGAAAGATTCGCGGCGATGATCACCGAATACAGAAACAGACACGATCTGATAAATCACGATTATCCGGTATTCGTAGTCGAGCTGCCCGCGATATGGCAGAATTTCAACTATTCGAGCGTACGTACGTATATGGGCACGATACCGAATTATCTTGATAACGCTCATATTTGCCAGTCGTCCGACCTCTGGAAAGATAAGACCTACGCAAACAATCTGCACCCGTACGTCAAATGGGAGCAGGCGGTGAGAATGACCTCGATCATAATGGCGAATATCTACGGCGTCGGCGACCCCGAATACGCCGAAGGTCCGTCAGCCGTTTCGATAGATTTCTCCGACGGCAAATGCACCGCGACGATCAAATTCAGAAACGTCGGCGACGGATTGAAATTCGAGGGCGATTCGCTTAAAGGCTTCAAGGTAAAACTCTCTTCGAAGCTCGAAGATCCCGACAGCGTCGAGATCGTCGACAAAGATACCGTGGTCATCAAGACCTCGAAAGCGATGAGATCTGTCCATTATAACGCGAACATGACCGATACGTTCCCCGAGACGCTGACGCTGTGCAACAGCGACGGCGTGCCCTGCACCGCGTTCATATTCAAATAATTTCAAAACCCCGGAAGAAATTTCATTTCCGGGGTAAAATTTGCCCTTCGTTTTGCGACTTTATAAGTGAAGGCTCAAAAAAGGAGTACGCGTGATGAAAAAAACACCGGATCTTTTATCCGACGAAGAAATACTTGACCTGTATTTCGACCGTAACGGCGAAGCGATAGCCGAGACCGAACGCAAATACGGCTCATACATACGCGCCGTAGCGGGCAATTTCGTAAGCGATAAAGAGGACGTCAAAGAGTGCGAAAACGACGCGTACCTCGGCATATGGAACACGGTGCCGCCTAAGCGGCCGCAGTCGCTCAAAAGCTATATCGGCAGATTAGCGCGCAATATTGCCGTAAGCAAATACAGAGAGACCGCCGCTGAAAAGCGCTCCGCGTGCGGTTACGCCGCATCGCTCGACGAGCTTTCCGAAGCGATACCGAGCTTCGATAACGCCGACGCATTCATAGTACGGGACGTTATGAAAGCCTTCATGAACGGCGTGAACAGCCGCGACGCGGCGATATTCGTGCGCCGGTATTACTACGCCGAGCCCTTAGAGCGGATCGCGGAAGAAACGGGTCTGAGCGTCGCCGGCGTGTTCAAAGCGCTCGAAAGAATGAAGTCGCAGCTGAAAGAACAACTTGAGAAAGAGGTGATAAACGTATGAAAAAAGAAGAACTCGATCAGATAATATCCGAAACGGATGAAAAAATACTCGACAAAGCCGAAAACGTAAAGAAAAGCGGCGGTATAAGGACGCTTCGCATCATCGCCGTCGCGGCGCTCTTCGCCGTACTTCTCGCCGCGTTCGCCGTACCGATGATGAACAGGCCGGGACCGATTTTGCCGTCCGATACGGCTGCCGGACCGGAAACGCCCGTATCGGAGCTGCCTATAGACAACAGTACCGACGAGGCTGTAACCGTCGCCGAGTATATCGGTACCTACGGCAAATTCGCGCGTTACGAACCCGTGTATCCGACACAGATAAAGATCGTAAGCAATAACGTATATGACGCCTCCGCGTACGACGCTTACAGGGAAGCTCAGGCAAAACGCCGCGGGTATTACGGCGCCGGAGTCGATCTCGGCCCGTTTTTCAACAAGATCATCAAAGCGGTAAAGACCGAAGCCGACGGCAAAGGGCAAAAGAACGCCGTGCTCTCGCCTCTGAACATTTATATGGGACTCGCGCTTATCGGCGAGATATCCGAAGGCGAAACGCAGAAGCAGATATTCGACGCGCTTAACGTAAAATCGCTTGAAGAACTCAGAGTAAAAACGCAAAAGATCTGGCTTTCTCATTACTGCGACGACGGCACGTATAAAAGCCTGCTCGCGAATTCCGTATGGATGGACGACGACAAAGGCTTGAAATTCGATACCGATAAGATCAAAACCCTGCAAAAAGAATACTACGCTTCCGCTTTTTCCGGCGATCTGCAGTCCGACGATTTCGTAAACGCGTTCCGCACGTGGCTGAACGATCAGACGGACGGCAGGCTGAAGGATATGATCGACGGCGTCAAGCCCGATCCTGATACGATAATGCTGATCGCCTCGACCGTCGATTTCGCCGCCCGCTGGGATCGCGGTTTCGGCGCCGAGCAGGGATATTTCAAATGCGACGGGGTGAGAAGAAGCTGCACTTATCTTTCGTCCGTCGACCGTTGGAACGACAAGGTGTATTTCGGCGACGGTTATGCGATGTACTGTCAGGAGCTTGAAAACAACGCGGGCAAAATGTGGTTCATCCTTCCCGACGAAAACAAAACCGTCGACGAAATATTTGAAAAGATAGACTTCTGCAACATCACGAACCGTACCGAAAGAAGAAATTTCGGCAAGGTGACCGTCAAAGTGCCGAAATTCGATATTTCGCTCCAGTCGGATCTGAAATCCGCGCTTCGATCCGTCGGTATCACCGCCTGCTTTGAAGACAGAGGCGATTTCGAACCGATAATCGAAAACTCCGCCGCCTTTATCGGCAGCGCGGTACACGGCTGCGGCGTCAAGATCGACGAAAAAGGCATCGTCGGCTCGGCTTTCACGTATTTTGTGATGCCGAGTGCGGCTGACCCCCTTGATGATAAATATGAATTCATCGCCGACAGACCGTTTATTTTCTCGGTCGAAAGCGACGACGGGCTTCCGATGTTCGTCGGTATAGTAAACAAACCGTAATCAGAATATTCCGCAAAAGGCTGTTTATCCGCCTGAATTATAATTCAGGTTTTAAACAGCCTTTTTTGCATGGAACAAGCGCTGTACGCACAGTTATTCCTAACCGGTGACCGATTCATATCTGTAGGGCGGGGGCTTCGACGATCCGTAAATATGCCTTCTCCTTTGGGAGAAGGTGTCGGCGAAGCCGACGGATGAGGACGGTTCAATACCGTCCCGCAAACGAACGTCTTATTGCACCGTTAAAACTGGCGATTCGGATCGCCCTTGCCGACCTTCAAATATCGTCCGCTCTGACCGTTCGTTTTTCGGGGGGCTGCGCCCCGCCTCCCTTGCATCCCCCCGACCCCCCCTCATCCCTCCAGATCCCCGGTCTTCAACCGGGGGCATCGCGCGGCCTCTCGATCTTTGATCGACGGGAGGGGTAAGGGGGCTTGGGGGTTGGCGAGATCTATCGCGCCGGAGGGGTGGGACAACCCCCAAGAATGATCGGGTTTAATCGCACAATAGGTTTACGCACCGTAGGGGAGCGGTCGCTGCTCCCGCTTCGGACGGTTACATAAAATCTTTATTCTCTGTACGTTTTTTATAACGGGCGATTCGTGGATCTGTTATACTATTGTCTATGCTCAACGTATCAAGCGGTAGGAGCAATCGCCCCTACGACCTTCAAATATCGTCCGCACAAACCGCTTCTAACGGCGGGAGCAAGCCCCTGCCCTACGGTTCTCTAAATTATATTTATACAGACCGTTCGCTTTTTGGGGTTCCCCAGCCCCCCAAAGCGGCTGCGCCGCAGTTAAATACGCCTTCGGCGTGTGATATACGCTTCGCGTGTGAAATCGCTTCCGCGAACCC
>JAEEJH010000017.1 GCA_016281775.1 Clostridiales bacterium
CCTCGCCGATATTATAGGCGATTAAACGACCTCTTTTTGTGTTTTGAGGCTGAAAAACGTAAAAAATTATAATTTATAAATACCTTTTTCTTTCGGCTGCGACGGTTTCCTTCACCTATATTGCGCGCAGCGCCGCGACCGGGTGTAAAGGGGTTCCCCAAAAAACTGAGCTTTTTTGGGGGTTCCCGGGAGGGGATGACCCGGCCGCGGGCTATTATTATGGTTCTCGGTGAAGAAAACCTTTGCGTACCGATATTTTATTATCGGTTTTTATAGATTTACAACTGTTTATTACGCAAAAAAGGCTGTTTATCAGCCTGAATCATAATTCAGTTTTTAAACAACCCCTTTTTCATTTTTCCCGTATCGTTGACCGGCGTTAAACCGCCGGATAAATAAATTCCGTAACGTCAGTCGATATTTTTCAGAGTTTCAAGCACGTCTCTGCAATACTTGTTTTGGGGATACCTCCGCGCATATTCTTTCGCAGACTTCAGGTAATTCATATTGCCGGTCAGCATGCCCAGACTGTAACAGACGTACGCGAGATCTTCCGCTGTTTTTTGAGGATCGTCGGGGCCGAGGCTGTCGAGCCGTTTGCATACATCAAGCTTCTCCTTGAGCAGTTCGATGACTTGGCCTTTCATATTCATCGAATTAAACAGCATCGCTTCGTCTTCAAGTATTATCGATAAGCAGTACAGATAATTTTGATTTTTCGGTTTTTTTGCGATCAGTTTTCTGCAGATTTCCACAGCTTCTTTACAGTACCCGATCACCTCTTCCGCCGGCAGTTTTCCGACGCATAAGTTTGCTGCTTTGCCGAGAACTTTCACCAGACCGAATGCAGAGTCTGAGTCGCGGGGGTCTTTTGCGATTATTTCTCGTAATAACGCTATATCTTCCTCAGCTGATGCGCGCGCACCGTCGGGATCGTTGTTCACTATACGCATTTCGGTTATCATGTCGAGGATCATCGACAGCGTACGCTTGTATTTGTCCGCTTGCTGCGGATCTGCGCCGACTAACTGTTTTAAAAGCCTGCTTTGTTCTTCGTATACGTTAAGGACCCGTTTCGTATCGTTTTGCACGCTGTATATTTCGCCCGCTGTTTTAAGAGATTCCAGCATTTCGATCTTATAATGCTCGACGTGCGGGCATTCCGATATCAGCGATCTGTATCCGGATAACACGGTTTCGTACATTTCGGCGGCGTACGGGTTGTTTTCTCCGTTGTGCGCCATATACAGCGCCGCTTTCTTTTTATGCGCGGCGATCCGTTCGTACTTATAATCCGGGTTCTGAGGATATTTTACGGAAAGCTCTTCTAAAATACCTATGGATTCGTCGTACATGGAATACGCTTTTTCGACATTTTCCGGCGCGGTCGCGAGAATGCCGGCGACCTTGCCGAGCAGTACCGCCAGGTCGCGTTTGTAGGTCGGATTCTGCGGGCACTCTGCGACTAACCGTCTGTCAATATCGATCGCTTTTCCGTAATTCTCGAGCGCCGTGCCGGTATCACCGCCTTCTTTTGCAGCGTATACCGCAGCGATCCTGCTGTAATTCATAGACAGATCGAACGCGTAATCCGGCCGGTCCCGGTTTCCGTCATAGCGACGTTCGTTTATTGTCAGTTCTTCCTCGTACAGTTCCTGAGCCTTGTCGTATTCTTTATATGAAAAGTAAGAATCTCCGACTTTTTCAAGCGCTATGGAAAGATCCTGTAAGAAATCGACGTCTTTATCTTCGTACTGAGCAAAATCTTTCGCCAGCTGCCTGCAGATCTCAAGCTCCTTCAGATACATTTTAAACGCTATTTCCAAATCCCGGCTCTTTATGATATCGGCTATACGCTCGTACGTAACCGCAAGGCTGCGCTTGCCTAACGGATTGTCGGGGTATTTATCGATCAGTTCTTTTTCGATCTTCATCCTCTCGTCATATAATGCAAGCGCGCGGTCTTCTTCTTTACGCTTGACGTGTATCAGAGCGATCCTGTCAAGCGCGGTCGAAAGACGATACTTATAATCGGGATCCTTCGGATGATCTTTGACAAGTTTTCTTGTCAGGTCCAGCGCCCGGCAGAAATGATCATACGCTTTTTTATAATCGTCCAAGCCCGAACAGGCGGTTCCGAGTATATCTAAAGAGTCTGTAAGGAATTTTTGTTCATGCTGATCGGAAGCCGCGCCGAAAACTTCGGAAAGCTCTTCTCCGATCGCGACAGCCTCGGCAAACATGCTTAATACGTTGCATCCTTCGCCCGCTTTTATAAGTCTGCCGATGAATTTTTCGTCCGCTTTGACTTTTTCGTACTCTTTTTTCATTCCCGCTTCGCGCAGCAGGCGGGTGAGATGAGTCAGTACGTATTCGTCGAGCGCGTCGACGCCGTCCGACTCGTAAAGGCCGAAGCACGCTTCGGCGAGGTCGTATAAGCCGTCGGCTTTCGAGGTGTGATACCTGCCCGCTCCCTTCGTGTCGAGCCATTCGGCGAACGAGCGGTGGAACGCCGTGATACAGCCGTCGACCTCCGTAAGAAGCGTCGACAGCGGAGCGATGAACGCGTTGTACGCGTTCTGCCGCCAGCCCGTAAGAGATTTGAGAGTCTCAACGGGCAAAGGGTCGGGCGACGAGGCGATCATGCCGAGCGGTCTCTGCCAGAAGCCTTCGAAATTGAGGATATTGCCGCGCCTGTCCTGATATTCGAACTTTTTGCGGTCGAGCGTATCAAGAAACAGGGCTGACATGCCTCTCGGCAGCTTATACGTCACGAGATCGGCGCTCGGATCGTTTTGCAGATCTTCAAGTATATTGTCGCATACCTTTTCGGCGTAGGCAAAAAGACCTTCGTCCGCTTCTTCCAAACGTTTGTAAAACTCCTCCGCGCCCGCTCTGTTTTCAAGCGCTTTGCCGAGCCGTTTTTCGTAATACCTGCGAAGGTCGTTTTCGTTATCGCTGCCGAAATCCTCGAAATCGACGGACGGATATTCTTCGAAGCGTTGTTCGATCTGCGGTTCTCTTCTCGCGGTTATCAGTATCCTTATCCACGGCGCGAGCTGATCTGCGTATTCCGTGACGAACCGCGCTAGCTCGCCGGTCTTTACTTCGTCTATCGCGTCTATCAGCACGATCATATTCGGGTGACCGCCGTCGATAGTATTGCCGAGCGGACCGGATATGAGATTTGCGAATCTGTCCGCTCCGCCGTCCGGCGTGAAATTGCCGTCGGAAAACAGCGAGAGCAGTCTGCCGCGGTATTCGGGTATCCTCATCGCGAGCTTGTACGCGAGCCACGATATTATGCTGTTGGTCTCGCTGTACTCGCCGCTCTGCCAGTCGCAGGCAAACGCCGCGGCTATGCTCGGATTGTAGTGCTGCAGATGCGCGGCGAACATCGACTTGCCCGAGCCGGGTTTGCCGTAGAGCATCATTATCCGCGCGCCGTTTTTATCATAGAGCCATTCGTTTATCTTTTCCGTCAGCCACTCTCTGCCGACTATCTCGCGCCCGACGAGACGGTCGAACTTCTGCGCGCGGCTTACCGTCGGCAAAGCGAGCCTTTTGCGCAGCTCGGAAAGCTCGCGGCTGTAGCTTTCAACCTCGTCGCTTTGAAGCATCGCGACGATCATATCTGCTTTTTCGTTTACGTATCTTTCGTATTCTTCTTCGTCTTTCTCGTGGTCGGGGTAATCGCTCATATCCGCCCACTGATATTCCGCCGCCGCGGGAGGGGGAGCCGCCGGATCGTCGGGGTCGTAGGGTATGAAATTGCCGTTTCTGTCCACCTCTTCGAGCAGTACGCTCTTTATCATTCCGTGCTTCGACGATATCGCTATCGCGAGCTCGTCGAGACATACGCCGCGTTCTCTTGCCGAATAGCGCGACAAAAACGCCATGACTCCGTACGACTCTTCTATCCCCGACGCGATCTCCCGCCGCCAGTTCACGCCCTCGCGCAGTCTTACGTGATCTATCCACACGCCTGTTTTATATCCCGATCTTTCTTCGACCGCTTTCGCGAGCCGTCTCACGAAACCGGCGTGACGGTCGTGACCGTAGCTGACGAATATCTGCCTGAATACGTTGCCGCACCGCCGGCATTCGCTGTCGAGGCTGTTCTCTTTACGTATGATATCGGACGATTTACATTTCGGACATTTCATATTTCATCCCCCCGTATTCTGTCTTTTGACATCATATCACACTTTTTCCGGCAAAACAAGACGTACGGCTTATTTTATAAAAAATCTTTTTATTTACAAAAAAAATCAAAAAAGGTATTGACAAATCGCTTTTTTTGTGATATTATGTGTTTTACCTCTGTGTGAGGTTCTTTTTTCGTGCAAAAAAAACGCGAAAACTCAACAGAGGGAGGTACAATCTTCGGCGGCGTGCTGTTCCATCTCGCAGACAAGCCGTCAAATCTAAACGGGAGGTGCCGTCATATGAGAGATAAGATCACTCTTGCCTGCACAGTCTGCAAGCAGAGAAACTACGACACAAAGAAAAACAAGAAAAACGATCCCGACAGACTCGAAATGAACAAGTACTGCAGATTCTGCCGCAAGCACACTCTGCACAAAGAAACCAAGTAAGAAAACGGGAGGTTCCTTATGGCAAACGAACCGAAAGCTTCCGCCAAGACGGAAGTACAGGACAGTCAGAAGGCTAAAAAGCCCGGATTCTTCAGTCGCGTCGGCGGTTTTCTGAAAAGCTGCAAAGGCGAAATGAAAAAGATCACGTGGCCCACGCCCAAACAGACGGCGAAAAACACTGGCATCGTTCTCGCGACGATGGCTGTCGTCGGCGTGGTAGTCATACTGCTTGACCTTTTCTTCGCACAGCTGATCTCGCTGCTGAATTCGATCGGAGGCTGACCGTCTTCACAGACGATGCGCGTTGTTATGCGGTCGACGCGCTGGCAACATTCTTACCGCATAAAGAAAGAGGCTTGCTATGATGGATGATTATTCCCCCGAGCCTAAATGGTATGTTGCGCATACCTACTCGGGTTACGAGAACAAAGTCAAAGACGATATTTGCAAGATCGTTGAAAACAGAGGGCTTTCCGACGTCGTTACCGACGTGAGGATACCGCTCGAAGTTACCGAAGAGGTGGTCGGTGACGAAGTCAAACGGCACGAGTCAAAGATCTTTCCGAGCTACGTTCTCGTCAAAATGGTAATGAACGATTTCACCTGGCACATCATCAGAAATATACGCGGCGTTACCGGCTTTGTCGGACCGGGATCGAAGCCCGTTGCTCTGACCGACGCCGAGGTCGCTTCTCTGCATCTCGAAGACGAAGAGAGCGAGATCGTCGTTCCCGAAAAGAAGCCGACCGCGTTCGGTTTCAACGTCGGAGATACCGTCAAGGTGCGCGAAGGTCTCGGCATATCCGAGATCACGATAACGGAGATACTCGCCGCCGAAAACAAGGTAAACGGTACCGCGATGATGTTCGGACGTGAAGCTCCGTTCACACTTGATATCGAAGATCTGATATTGGAGTAAGTCATTTGCGCGTATGAGTCTGCTGCTTGTGCGCGCGTGGGAGGAAGATAAATTTTTTGAGATCTTCCGATTAAAACCACATTTGGAGGTATAAAATGGCAAAGAAAATCGTAGCTTACGTAAAGCTCCAACTGCCGGCGGGCAAAGCGACTCCCGCTCCCCCTGTCGGTCCGGCGCTTTCTCCTCACGGAGTCAGCAGCCCCAACTTCACAAAAGAGTTCAATGAAAGAACGAAAAACGACATCGGTCTGATCATCCCGGTCGTCATCACGATCTACGCTGACCGCACGTTCACGTTCATCACCAAAACTCCGCCCGCAGCCGTTTTGATCAAAAAGGCTTGCGGTCTCGAATCAGGTTCAGCCACACCCAACAAGACCAAGGTCGCCACTATCACCAAAGAACAGGTCCGCAAGATCGCCGAAACGAAAATGCCCGACCTCAACGCCGGTTCGATAGAAGCCGCCATGAGCATGGTCGCAGGTACCGCCCGCAGCATGGGCGTCACCGTCGTAGACTGAGAGGAGGCAGAACGATGTTCAGAGGAAAAAAATATAAAGACAGCGCTAAGCTGATCGACCGTACGAAACAGTACGACGAAAAAGAGGCTTTTGATCTTATAGTTCAGACAGCCAAAGCGAAATTCGACGAGACCGTCGAGGCGCACATCCGTCTCGGCGTTGACAGCCGTCACGCTGACCAGCAGGTCAGAGGCGCTATCGTTCTTCCTAACGGCACGGGCAAAACGGTCCGCACGCTCGTTTTCACGAAGGGCGACAAGGTTGACGCCGCTCTCGCAGCCGGCGCCGACTACGTAGGCGCGGAAGATTACGTCGCAAAGATCACAAAAGAGAACTGGTTCGAATTCGACGTCGTTATCGCATCTCCGGATATGATGGGCGTCATCGGCCGTCTCGGTAAAATACTCGGTCCGAAAGGCTTGATGCCTAACCCGAAGGCCGGCACCGTCACTCCCGACGTCGCCCGCGCGGTAAAGGAAGCAAAAGCCGGTAAGATCGAATACCGTCTTGACAAAACCAACATCATCCACTGCCCGATCGGCAAAGTTTCGTTCGGCGCGGACAAACTGATGGAGAACTTCGACGCTCTTATGGGCGCGATCATCAAGGCGAAACCGGCAGCCGCCAAAGGCCAGTATCTCAAGAGCGTCTGCGTCGCTTCGACGATGGGCCCCGGCGTAAAGATAAACAGCGCAAAGATAGGCAACTGAGTCTATGATAAAAGAGAGACGCTCCGGCGTCTCTTTTTTAATGTGTGAAACAAGAATGATGAATGATGATGCGCTTCGCGCGATTATGAGCGCTCCGCACATGAAATCACGCTTGTGCGGAATTCTCAATTCTCAATTTTCCGTTCTCGATTTTCAAATGATGCGTCACTTGACGCACAGCGTCATTCATCATTCCCCGTATCCGTTTCCCGGCCGATGTAATCGGGGGAGGAATCGACGCTCGATCTGAAGATCAGCCCGCCTTTTTTGTTATATCCCGAATAAACCGTTTCATAATAATACCATTGAGCACTAACATAGGAAGGCATATGCTCGTACACGCCCGTCGCGTTAGTCGAGACGATCATATAAAATTCACCGTAATCGATCAAAGCATATGGTCTGCCCGCGTCAAAATCTTCAAAAAGCGGATCGTCTCTGTAAACGGTTTTGCCGTCGAGAAAGCCGATGATATCTTTGTCGTAATAGGAGTAATTGTCGTCAGACGTCATACGTTTCTTCGTGATATTCAGATCGGTATCGAGCTCGACCTCCCAATGATCGGCGTATCTGTTGCCTTTTTTGTTTTCAAAATCGCCGTCGTTCGACTGCGCGTTTATATAGAGAGCAAAACCGTCTTCGTTTTCTTTCACGTATCCGAGCCAGTCGAAATCGCTACCGCCGATCATCCTGCTTTTTATAACGCTGCCGTCGCCGGGATCGAGCATTGCGGCGTAAACGTCGGTAATTGAGCCGACGCCGCGCCGTTTGGTCTCGGGTTTCTCCCGCGTGCCGAAAAAGTAATATTTACCGTCTTTTTCAAAGCAGCTTCCGAGCGCAAGACCTTCGACCTCAAGCGCGGTTTGCCATATAAGCCCGCCGTTTTTATCGCACCTGACAACGTATGAAGTCATGCCGCCGTCGCTTGCCCAGACCGACGGATCGTAACTGTACTGTATGTCGGAAAAACCGAGTACGAAAAGAAAACCTCCGTCCGAGCAGAACGTGAACGTCTTCACATTGTGCGCGTCTCTTGCGTCGGTTTCATACGAGGCGAGCTCTGCACCGTAAAGATCGAGCATTTCGACGCGGTATTTTACGGTATGTGATTCTTCATCGCGGTCCGTCTTCCGTGATTTGAGCAGCCTGTCGGGACCGGCGCTCACGCCGGAGAAAACGTTGTTTTTTATTATGTCCTCAAATTCCGCCGGTACGTCGCCGACTTTTTCGACCGCGTGCAATTCTTCGTCATATAACAACGGATTCGCATTCGGATTTTTAACGCAGCCGGAAAGCAGTATCAGCATGACGGTCAGTATAAGTATAGTCCTTTTCATCTTTTCTCCTTTTCCGTTCACACCGCGTTTGTGAGGAGCACGTACGCGATAAATACGGCGAGTACGGAAAACGCGACAGCCGCTGCCGCCGTGATTTTTTCAAACGTAAGTATCCTCTGTACGCGCGTTTTTATTTTTGCGCCGCCGAAAGCCGACACGAACACGTTTTTGCCGGCCGCACTCGATACCAGAGTAAGCGCGTATTCCTTTCTTTGTTCCGCGTTCAGCTTTTCAAGCACCGTCTCGTCGCATGATATTTCAAGATCGGCTAAAAAGCATTTAAGAAAGATCCATATAAGCGGATTGAACCAGTGTACCGCGGTAAAGATGATCGCCGCGGCGCGCATAAAGTTGTCGAACCGTTTTATATGAGCGTTTTCGTGCGCGAGAATATAATCAAGATCGTCTCTGTGTTCATAAGATACGGGTATGATTATCCGAGGGAAAAACACGCCGTATACGGCGGGCGACGTTATCTTATCCGATGAAAACAGATTATCTTTGATATGTTTTGCGTCGCGCAGTTCTCTCAGCGTGACCGTATATACCGCTGAGAAGAATATGATCATCGCAAGCGCGGCCGAGAGCCATACGACCGACGATACGGAGAACACGCCGGCAAGCAGATCGGTCTTATAAACAAACGGGCTGTAGCTTTCTGCCGCGTCGACGCAATTCATCAAAGATACGCCGTCGTATACGATAACCGTCTTCGCCCGCAGGACGGAAAACAGCGATATGATACCGTATTTTCCGTTTATTCCGAACGGTACGGTCAGCCTGATGAAAGGGATCAGCCACAGGAACGTTATAAACCGCCTCGGCAGTTTTTTTATCATTCTGACAAGCAAAATCATGATCCCCGACACCGACGCGGTGATACTCATACTGAGAAGCCAGTAGAAAACCTCGCTCAGCATACTTACCTCTTATCTATCATTTCACGCAGTTCTTCAAGCTCCTCATCCGTCATATCACGGTCTTCGAGCAGAGCCGAAAACAGCGCTTTTTTCGAACCGCCGAACAGTTTTTCAATAAGACCTTTCGTCTCGGTCTTACGCACTTCGTCTTTCGATATCAGAGACGTGCAGACGAAGTCGGGTTCCTCTCTTTTAACGTAACCTTTACCGATCAGTTTTTTGATAACGGTGTAAGTCGTGTTCTTGTTCCAGCCTATATTTTTCTCTGCCGTCACGCTCAGTTCTTTCGCGCTTACGGGTTCAAGCTCCCAGATAAGCTCCATGATTTTCATTTCGCTGTCAAACAGTTTCATTTTCAGCCTCCGTACTATCGCTATAGTCTATACTATCACAATAGTCCGGGCTTGTCAAGCGTTTTCATAAATTCTTTACAAATGAAATTCTCAGCCGCACAATCCGGATATTGCAAAACTGACGGAAATGTGGTACAATGCAGAAAAACGCAAAGAGGTCTGTTATGACGGAAAAAAATAAAATAATACTTGATATAATAAAAGAAGCCGGCGCTATAATGCGTTCGGCGAAGATGGACGACGGGCTTATCCGCTCGAAAGCGGGCACGTTCAATTTCGTTACCGAGTACGATTCGAAGATACAGAGATTTCTCGAAGATGAGCTTTCGGCTTTATATCCCGACGCCGTGTTTTTTGCCGAAGAAGACGGCGAAGACAAGTCGGGATTAGGCGACGGATATACTTTCATAATAGACCCGATAGACGGCACGAGCAATTTCATACACGGATATTCCGACAGAGCCGTATCAGTCGGTCTTTTATACCGCAAAAAACCGTATTTCGGCGCGGTATATCTTCCCTATACCGACGAGCTTTTTTACGCGGAAAAAGACTGCGGAGCGTACCGCAACACAGAGAGGATACGCGTAAGCGAAAAGGATCTCGGCAGTTCTCTTACCGCCTTCGGCACCTGTCCTTACGACCGCGACAAACTCGGGCAAAAAGTGATGGATCTCGCGTACGAGCTGTTCATGCACTCGACGGATCTGCGCAGATGCGGTTCCGCCGCGTCGGACCTTTGCGCCGTCGCCTGCGGACGGCTCGGCTGTTTCTGCGAGCTTGTTCTCTCCCCCTGGGATTACGCCGCGGGTTCGCTCATCGTCAAAGAAGCCGGCGGCTCGGTCACGCGCCTCGACGGTTCGCCGATATCGTATTCAGAGCGCTGCCCGATACTCGCGTCGAACGCCGTCTGCAAAGACGAAGCGATAAGCTTACTGTCAAAATTCGTTTGAAAGGGCCGTCAAACGCCGAGTGTTCTTAAGGACACTCGGCGAACGATGTGTTCCGCTGACAGCGGAACGTGATGTACGGCTGCGCCGAATAATGCGCCCTTCGGGCATGATGTGCGCCGTCCCAAGGGGTCCCCGGCGAATCGCGAATAGCGATTCGTGGGGATTGGGTCGGCGCGTGAGCGGAACACATCACATCATTTTGCGGCAAAGCCGCAAAA
>JAEEJH010000018.1 GCA_016281775.1 Clostridiales bacterium
GTAAAGATCCGCGCGACGCTCAAAGCAAACGCCGGCATAAAAGCCGAGAGAACGATAACGATCACTCATCCGAAGAAGGTCGATACGTGGAGGGGCAGCGGCACGTTCCGCGATCCGTATCTGATCGAATCGGTCGAGGACTTTGAAAAGATCAGAACGGTCTGCGGCGCGGATTCGAACGAGTGTTACTGGTTCAGACAGACGAAAGACCTCGATTTCAGCGGGATCTCGTGGGTACCCTTCGGCGTGTTCTTCACTCACAACTACGACGGTGGCGGACACAAGATAACAAACGTCACGGTCGATCAAAACGTCTCCCGCGAACCGAGTCTGTTCGGTTACGTAAAGATGTCAGTCATAAAAGATCTTACGATTGAGAATTTCACCAATGTAAACATCGCTTACCGCTGTTTCGACGGAGGCGTGCTGTTCGGTGCCGGCATCGGTTCCTCGGTATTCAACTGCCACGTTAAAAACGCGACTGTCGATCTGCGCGGAAACGAAGCTTCGACCGTCGGCGGCTTCGTCGGCACGACGGTCGAGCCGTGCATATTCGTCGGCTGTACGACCAACGCCGTATGTAAAGCCGTATCTGAAGTCGGCGGCTTTATCGGCACCGTGCAAATGGACGAAATGGCTTCGGTATTCTATAACTGCAAAGCGACCGGCACCTCAGAATCTACGGGCGATCCGGCACGCTGCGGCGGATTTTTCGGGAAGGGCGAAGGTTACTCCGAATCAATTCTCGACTGGCTTCTGAAAGTACATTACGTCAAAGGCTGCACGAGCACGCAGAGAGACAAAGTTCTCGACGCGGCAAACAAATGATCAAACGACGGCTGCCGCATTATAAGCGGTATACGGCAAAAAATCTCCCCGTGCGGGAGATTTTTTGTATAATACTGTAAAAACGGCGAAAAAAATATAAAATACTTATTGCATTTTGCATATTTATGTGATATGATAAGTTTGAAGTTATATATTTCACCGAAAGGAGACAGTATGAAAAAATTTATCGTTATCATGATCACGGCGATCATGGTACTGGCGTGCCTCGCTTCGTGCGCCGAAAAAGATCCGACCGGTCAGTCGGATGACACAAAGGCGCAGACCGATCTCGTAACGGTGGCACCCGTAACCGAAGCGGTCACTCAGGATGAAGAAGACACGGGCGACTATGAAGCCGATCTGCCCGATGAAAAGTTCACGGGCGACTTCAACATCCTCTGCGAAGGCAGCTTCTGGTCTACCGACACGTCTCTTTATAAAGAAGAGGCGAGCGACGACCCGGTCGACAACGGCGTATGGCTGCGAGTCGACAAGATCAGAGAGCAGTTCGGTACCGACATAATGGTCACACCGTCCGCAGACACGACGAGCGAGCTCCGCAAGAGCGTCAGAGGCAACGACAAAGCGTTCGACGCGATATGCGCGAGAATGCCGCTCATCGCTTCAAGCGCCTCTAACAAAGAGCTGATGAACCTCTACGACGTCGAGGGACTGAATCTTGAAAAAGCGTACTGGGATCAGGCGGCGAACAAACAGCTTTCGATAGGCGGCAGACTCTACTACACGGTAGGCGATATCATAACCACGGAAGATATGTGCACGTGGGTAATGATGTTCAACAAGAGACTTGCCGAGATCTACGATTTTCCGGATCTTTATAAGGTCGTGACCGACGGCGACTGGACGATGGATTATTTCTATCAGCTGCTTAAGACGGACGATCTGTCGCACAGCGACGACGCGACGTGGGACTATGAAGACCGCTACGCGTTCTCGACTCACCGCGATATGGCTTACGGTTTCTTCTACGGTTCCGGACTTACGTTCGTATCCAAAGACGAAAGCGACATGCCGTTTATGAACAGCTCCGATCAGTACGCGGAAAAGGTTCAGAAAGTTCTCGACTACTCGCTCAAAGTCATGCGTGAAGACAACCTGACGCTCGACGCTCACAAATGGGTTCACGTCAATCCGTGGGCGACGGTACTCACCGAAGCCTGCTTCAGAGAAGACAGAGCGATGTTCTATGCGGAAGTGCTTTCGACCGTTATAAGTCTGCGCGATATGGACACCGACTTCGGTCTTCTGCCTATGCCCAAATACAACAAAGAGCAGAAAGAATACACGACCTTCGTAAACCCGGCCGCGTCTCTCATCGGCGTGCCGGTATACTGGGAGTCCGTTGATTACGCGAGAAGAAGCGGCGTCATACTCGAAGCCATGGCGTATTACGGACATGAGTTCATAGCTCCCGAATTCATGGAGAAAGCCATAAAAGGCAAGGGAACGCGCGACGTTGAATCGATAGATATGCTCAAGATAATTCTTAAAAACAGACAGTACGACCTCGGTCTGATCAACAACTGGGGCAACATCTCGACAGGTTATTCGGACCTCGTATTCAACAACAAGAACAGTTATGCGAATATGTTCAAATCCGGCAAGAAACGCGCAGACAGAGAAGTTTCGAAGTTCATTGAAAAACTGAACATAACCTGATTCGAATAAAAAAACAAACGGCAAGCGGCGCACTTCTTAAAGAGGTGCGCCGCGGCGTTTTTTTTATTTGCGTTTTTTCACTATAAATACTGCCGTAGCGGCAGAGAGCGCGAGGACTGAGGCGATTATCACCGCCGGGATGATAAACGAACCGTTTCTCTTCACCTCTTCTCCTTCCGTAGAGGCGGGCTCGCTCTGCGTCGGGGGCGCGGTTATGACGGCTTCGGTCTCTGTTTCAGGTTCTGTCTGCGCCGCCGTCAGCGCCGTGACCGGCTCTGTCACGGTTTTGGATGCAGTATCCGTCTCAGTCGCCGTCTCCGTTTCCGTTTCGGTCTGCGTCGGAGGTTCTGTCTGCGGCGCTTCGGTCGTACGCGGTATTACGGTCGTCTGCGGTTCGGGCGGTTCCGTCTGCCGTTCGGTCGACACGGGTTCCGTCACCGGCGCCGGTTCGGTCTGCGGTTCGGTTTGCGGTGCTTCGGTCTCCGTCGCCGCCGTATCGGTAACGTCGGTCTCTGTAACGGGGTCCGGCACGTAGTACGCCGAGTACGTGACGCCGGAAAGCGGCGTATCTTTTATCCCGTCCGTGATAACGATATCTTCGAGCGATATTTCTATATATCCGGAGGGCGTGCCTTTTATGACCGTGAAGTCAAGAGTGAAAAGCGTGATCACGCCGTAAAACGTTTCGTCCGTTATGAAAAGCACGGAAATACCGCCGGGGTTTTCCGTTATCTTTACAAGCAGTCCCTCTTCCTGCGCCGGGGTCACCTCCGGGTCGGAAAGGATCGACGTGTCGTAACGCACGGTCAGGACTCCGCCGCGCATCTCGTCCGCCACGGCAAAAACGGAAACGGTGAAGCTGTCTCCTACCTCGTCTTCTCCGTCAAACGATACGTCGGCGGTAAACGGAGGATCCGTCTCCGTGCCTGTTTCTTCCGTGCCGGTACCGGTATCCGTATCTGTTTCGAAATCCGTTTCATATTCGGCTCTGAGAGTCAGACCGAGCAGAACGGAAACGGCAAGCACGGCGCAGCAGATCATGACAAGAGTTTTCTTCAAGGCGCGATCACCTCTTCTCCCTGCTCGCCCGTATCTTCGGGTTCGGGTTCTTTTACGAACACGGCGTCGTAAAGAGCGACCGCGTCAGTCACCGTGACGGCTCCGTCGCCGTTCATATCGGCGGCGAAAAACACGGTCTCGGCGCAGTTCTCTTCGTCACGTTCCATCACTATTCTTATTATTTCGTCGAGATCTGCTTCGTCCGCCGCGCCGTCGCCGAAAAGATCGCCGTCAACGCAGACCGTGCAGACGCCGAGAGTTTTGCCGTTTACGTAAATATCGGCAGTACAGCCGGTGCTTACGACGGCGTCTGCGCCGAGCTCTTCGCCGTTATCAAATATCCGTATGAAGCCGCCGCCCGAAAGAAGATCGCAAAGTCCGGAGACGGCGGTGCCTGCCGGCACGTCCGGCAGATACAGCGCGCCGTTACGTTCGACCGAGCCTTCGAAACTCTCGGGATATCCGTCGAACACGTAGTCGTACAGAGCCAGCGAGGACAAATCTTTATATATATCCGCGACGGTGTGGGTTCTGCCTACCGTCGCTTCCGAGACGAGCAGATAATCTCTGCCTGCCGAAATATGCCTGCCTTCAGCGTCGACGGGACCGTTCTGCAGGATATCGAGGTGATATACCCTGTCTTCGATCTTCACGACGTTCCACATATGGAGCACTCCGTTAACGGTACCCGTGACGATGCGGTTCTCATACCCGAGAGCGTCGAGCATAAGCGCCGTGAAACCGGCGTATTCTTCGCATACTCCGATACCGGACGATACGAAACCGACAACGCTGCTTCTGCTCTGCAGATCGACGTCGTAACGGAACCTGCCGTCGAGGATAAGACCGTTCAGTTTTATGAACCTTTCACCTGTATCGAGCGCGGCGAGTTCCTCGGCAAGCGGACCGATATAAGTCGAGCGGAGTTCCGCTCGGTCTTCCGTCTTTTCTCCGCAGGCGAAGAATATCTTTACGGTCATCGAAGCGATCTCGCCGGTCGTCTCGTCCGCGGTATAAGCGAGGCGCAGATAATACGTTTTGGTTATGCATTTCAAATACTTGTCCGCCACGGCGTCTTTGATGTCTTTCAGCGTTTTCTGCGTAAGATCGGATATGTCGGTCTGAGAAAAACGCGACGCGTCGGTTATGTCGAACGTGCGCATATAGACGTGACAAAGCACGGCAAAGCCGCCTACCGTGACCTCGCCGTATGTATAATTGCATTTTGACGGGTCGAGTATCCCGTCCGTATCCGCGTCCCTGAAAAAGCCGTACAGCCCGTTGAATTCGATATGCTCCACGTATACCGGTTCCTCGCTCGCGAGGACGGTATACGCCTGAGTTCCCTCCGCCGATACCGGTATCGCCGCACCGATCAGAGCGCAGATCAGAAGTATTATCACAGCCCTTTTCTTCATCGCCGCCACCCGAAAAATCAGTCTGTATTTATCATATCATATACTTATGATTAAATCAATATTTCAGTAAATTTAAAATTGTAAAATTATTTCAACTTTACCTTGAGAGTGCCCACCCTACAACCCCAAACCGTGAACCACCGTTGCGAACAAATTCACAAAGAAGTACCCCGGTAACCCCATGCTCTATCCCAAAGTCGTTTCACTTCTTTTGGGGCGCGGCAGGCTGACGCGAGGTAAAAGGTAATAGTGAATAGTGAATATGTTTGCCGGCTTCCGCACAAGCATAATCGCGCAGCGGTTCAAGCCGCTTTCTTACGGTGATCACGCGCGCGGCGCCCCCCCTTTACCGCGCGCGACCATTCGGTAAAACCGAATGGTCCGACCCTTACGGTTCGTACTTATTCCTAAACGGATCGCCGCCCCCCTGAAAGTATCGAGGGGGGAAGGGGGTACGGGGGATTAAGGGGGTGGTGGGGGAATCCCCCGTGAAAAATTCCTATTTCACCCGGTTCGCAAGAACCGGATTTCACCGCCAAAGGCGATTTCGCCGCGAA
>JAEEJH010000019.1 GCA_016281775.1 Clostridiales bacterium
ACCGGCGTCCGGATCCTGCCAGTTTGCAAAAAGGGGAGCAGCTATTGACGGTTCGTTTAATTCGTATATCATTCCTTATTCTCCGCTTTGTTCTATATTTCTGTTTTGTAATGGATTTTCCTCTGCAAATCCCGATTTGTCCAGCTCTTTTCATAATTAAACTCGAAAAATGTGAATTTTTCAAGAGTAAAGTCGCGCCTTTTGCGCGTTGTAAATGAAGACGTTCGCTCCGCTCACTAATGAAGCGAAGCGCATACGCTCCTCTCCGTGTGCCGCGGGCACGCTTCATAGGGCGAAGCCCTGCTTCATTTTTCATGCATCGCAGACGCGCTTCATTCAAAGAACCGTCTTTTGGTATACCAAAAGACGGTTCTTTGTTGGTGACCCGTAGCAGATTCGAACTGCTGTTACAGCCGTGAAAGGGCCGTGTCTTAACCACTTGACCAACGGGCCGTATGGTAGCGGAAGTTGGACTTGAACCCACGACCTACCGGGTATGAACCGGTTGCTCTAGCCAACTGAGCTATTCCGCCACATTTCATTCCGCTTCCGGCGGACGAATGGCATTATACCACATCAAAAATGTTTTGTCAATAGGGTTTTTCAAAAAAATTGCTTTTATTTCGGCAAAAAATATGAAAGCAGAGTAAATACTTTAAAAAAACAATATAAAAAAAGTTGACTTTTTTATTTATTTGTGATAAAATATAAAATGTATTACTATATGATCATCGGATGGTTTTTGCTATGATAAGAAGTATGACCGGTTACGGGCGCGCAAGAGAGCAGATAGACGGGTACGATATCACCGCCGAGGTGAAGAGCGTGAACAATAAAATACTCGACGTCTCGGTCAAACTGCCGCGCGCGTATTCGTTTGCCGAAGAGAGAGTAAAGCCGCTTTTGCAGTCGCTCGGCGTCAACCGCGGCAAAGTAGACGTTTACGTCTCGGTGACGTCGCTTTTGAATTCAGAAGACGAGATAACGGTGGATATCGGCTATGCGGCGCAGTATATCGAAGCGCTCAAAAAACTGCGCGACGAATTCGGTCTTCACGACGATATAACGACCATGTCTGTCGCCGCGAATAAAGACGTTTTTACGACCGTCAAAAAAGAAGACGATCTCGAAGCCGACTGGGCGAGAATAAAGACCGTGCTTGAAGCGGCGATAAATGCGTTCAATACCGCGAGAGAAAACGAAGGCGCGCGCCTCGTCGCCGACCTGAAAGCCAAGCTCGGCACCGTTTCGGAGCTCGTAGCGCGGATCGACGAGAATTCGGGCGAGGCGGTAAAGGAATACGAAAAACGCCTGTATAAAAAGCTCACCGAAGTGCTCGCCGATACCGGCGTCGCCGCCGACGAGGCGAGGATACTCACCGAATGCGCGATATTCGCGGACAGAGTCGCGGTGGACGAAGAGCTCGTACGCCTCCGCTCGCACGTCAATACGTTTACGGGCATATTAGACGGCGACGGCCCCGTCGGGCGCACGCTCGATTTCTGGTGTCAGGAAATGAACCGTGAAGCCAATACTACCGGTTCGAAAGCGCAGAACACGGTCATCACCGGCTTCGTCGTGTCACTCAAGCACGAGATCGAAAAAATCAGAGAACAGATACAGAATCTCGAATAGGAGAATAGTATGAAATTCTTAAACATTGGTTACGGCAGCATGGTGTCAGCCGAGAGGATCGTCGCGCTCTGCGCGCCGGAATCGGCGCCGGTCAAGAGAATGATCGCCGACGCAAAGGACGCCGGCAGGCTGATCGACGTGACCTGCGGCAAAAAAACGAAAGCGGTCATAGTGACGGACAGCGACCACGTGATACTCTGCGCCGCCGATTCCGAAGCGCTTTCCGAAAAATTAGCGGAGGAATGATCATGGCAAAAGGCAGCGTTATAGTTTTATCGGGTCCCGCGGGCTCGGGCAAAAGCACGGTAAGGGAAAGGCTGATCGCGAGAAATCCGGATTTTCGCTATTCGATATCCGATACAACGCGAAAACCGAGACCGGGCGAGAAGGACGGCGTCGACTACGGCTTCGTCACCGTAGAAGAATTCCGCGAGGGGATAGCGGCGGGCAAATACTATGAATTTGCCGAATACGCCGGAAATTATTACGGCACGCCGATATCGCAGCTCGTACCGTATACGGATCGCGGCATAAACGTCGTGCTCGAGATCGAGGTGCAGGGAGCGATGCAGGTGCGCGCGAAAGACGAGAACGCCGTTCTCGTTATGCTCCTGCCGCCGTCGTTTTCGGTGCTCGAAAGCCGTCTGCGCGGCAGAGGGACCGAACGCGAGGAGTCCGTGCAGAGACGTCTTGCGAAAGCCCGCAACGAGATCGAATACTTTATGAATTACGATTACTTTATCCTGAACGCCGACGGCTGCATCGACGAATGCGTGCGCCAGCTTGAGGTGATAGCGGAAACACAGAAATACAGAACGAAAAACAATTCGGATTTTCCGGTAAACTTTTTATTGAATTAAGGAGAAGAAAAAATGATCAAACCGTCAATCGAAGAACTCACTAAAAACAATACCTATAACCGCTACGAGCTCGTTATAGCCACGGCGAAATGCGCTCATATCGTCACCGACGAATACGTCGCCGAGAGAGAAGAAGCCGAGAAAAAGATCACGAACAAAGAGACCGACAAACCGCTCGCTTCGATGATCAGACAGGAGCTGCGCGATGAAAAAGCCGTCAAGAACGCCATAAAAATGCTTTACGACGGAGAATACCGTATAGTTGAGGAAACAAGACCCAAATAATGAGATTTGCCACGGTAAAGCTTCTGTCGCTTCCGTTCAACGTCCCTAACGGATACGACTATATCGTACCCGACGACTGTTTTGTCGGCGCGTTCGTCACGGTCCCGCTCGGATCTTCCAATAAAGTGACCTTCGGAGTTGTGACCGCGATTCACGAAGAGACCGACTCGGATATCACTTATAAGCAGGTCGATTACATCTACAAAAGAGAGTATTCTCTCACACCGGTCATGCTCGGCCTCGCTGAATATATAGAAGAGACGACGCTTTGCTCGTTCGGCGACGCGGTGCGGGCGGTGTTCCCGACGGCGATACTCGGCACGCTCAAAGAGTATTACGAACCGACGGATAAAATACCGACGGATCTTAACAGCAAGGTCACCGCGGTCTATGCGTACGCCGCGTCGAATCCCGGTGTTACGAAGCAGGCAATGGTCGCCGAATTCGGCCCCTCCGCCGCGGACGCTTTACGGTATCTGTGCAGAAACGGATATCTGCGTTCGGTCGCCGTCGCCGAAGAGAACAAAAACGTCGCGTACGACGAGTTTTATACGTGTCTTCTGCCCGACGCGAAGACGAAAAGCCCTAAGATGAACGCGGCGATCGGTTATCTTTCAGAGTTCGGCAAAACCGAAAAAACGGTCCTCTGCGAAAAGACCGGCGTCAGCCCGGCGGCGCTGAAAACTCTGCTCGAACGCGGTATCGTATCGGTCGATAAAGTCGAAAAATACAGAACGCCGTATCTGACCGAAAAGGCAAAACGCAAAGTCGACCTTACGCCCGAACAGCAGAAAGCCTGCGATGAGGTCACGGCTCTTTGCAGAAAGAACGAACCGGCGGCGGCTCTGCTTTTCGGAGTGACCGGTTCCGGCAAGACGCTCGTGATAAAATCGGTCTGCGACAGCGTCATCGCGTCCGGCAAAAAAGTCATTATGCTCGTACCCGAGATATCACTCACGCCGCAGTCGGTGCGCATATTCAGTTCATACTACGGCGACAGGATCGCGGTGCTTCATTCGTCGCTTTCGGAAGGTGAGCGGCTCGACGCCTGGAAGAGGATCAGACGCGGTGAGGTCGATATGGTCATAGGCACGCGCTCGGCTTCATTCGCGCCGATACCCGATCTCGGACTTTTCGTGATCGACGAGGAGCAGGAGCATACGTACAAATCCGATTCGTCGCCCAAATACCGCGCGAAAGACGTCGCAAGGTACAGATGCGCGAAAGAAAACGCGGTCATGCTCTTATCGTCGGCGACGCCTTCTGTCGAGAGCTATTATCTGGCTTCGACAGGCAAATATAAGCTGATCAAGCTCTGCAGCCGTTACGGCAAGGCAAGACTGCCCGAGGTGGTCGTAGCCGACCTGAGAAAAGACGCCGCGGAAGGCAGAGTCGGACCGATCGGCTCGGTACTGCAGAGACTGCTTGAAGAAAATACGGCGGACGGAAATCAAAGCGTACTGTTTCTGAACCGCCGCGGATATAACAGATATCTGTCGTGCAAAATGTGCGGCGAGGTCATAATGTGTCCGCACTGCGACGTATCGCTCACGTACCACAAAAGAAAAGATAATTTAGGTTATCTGATGTGCCATTACTGCGGATACAGACTGCCCGAACCGCAGACGTGCCCGAAATGCGGCTCGCCGCATATAGGCTATATCGGCTTCGGCACGCAGAAGATAGACGAGGAGCTGTCGCTCATCCTGCCGGACGCGGCGGTGCTCCGTATGGACGCGGATACCACGTCGTCGAAAAGCGCTTACGGCAGGATACTGAACGATTTCAGAGCTCACAGGGCGGACGTACTGCTCGGCACGCAGATGGTGACGAAAGGCCACGATTTTCCGGACGTGACGCTCGTCGGCGTCGTGATGGCTGACAATTCGCTTTATATAGACGACTATCAGGCGCAGGAGAGAACGTTTTCGCTTCTGACTCAGGTCATAGGCAGGGCGGGGCGCGCCGATAAGCCCGGCGTCGCCGTGATACAGACGTTCAACCCCGATCACGAGGTGATCGCTTACGCCAAAGCGCAGGATTACGAACGGTTCTACGCAGGCGAGATAAAGATGAGAGAGGCTCTGCTTTTCCCGCCTTTCTGCGATCTGCTTTTACTGTCGTTTTCATCCGACGACGAGGAACTGCTCAGAAGATCGGCGGCGGATTTCAGAAAGATGCTCGACGACGATCTGAAAAACGGTCACACCGACGTCAAAATGCTGATCTACGGTCCGTGCGAGATGCAGATATACAGATTGAACGGCATCTGCCGTATGCAGATACTGTGCAAATTCAGATCGAACAAAAAATCCCGCGCGGTCATATCCGCGCTGATGAAGAATTTCATAAACAAATATCCGCGCCGGGTCACCGTGTCGGCGGATATAAACCCGAACCAGATGTAAGGAGGTCATAAAAATGGCGATCCTCAATATAGTCAAAGACGGAGACGAGATACTCCGTAAAAAATGCAAACCCGTAGCGGTGATAACAGACAGAACGCTCCGACTGCTCGACGATATGGCCGATACTCTGCACAAAGCCGAGGGCGTAGGCCTTGCCGCTCCGCAGGTCGGCGTGCTCCGCCGCATCGCCATAATAGAAGTCGAAGAGGGAGAGCTCATAGAACTGATAAATCCCGTCATAATAAAGACGGAGGGCAGACAGAACGAGGTCGAGGGCTGTCTTTCCGTACCGGGCAAATGGGGCGTGACCGACAGACCGGCAAAGGTCACGGTCAGAGCGCTCGACAGAAACGGCAATGAATTCGAGCTTGAAGGCGAAGGACTTCTCGCCCGCGCGATCTGTCACGAGACGGATCATCTCGACGGCAAGCTGTTTTACGACAAAGCCGTGAGGATGCTCTCGCAGGACGAGATCGGTTGACGATATGAATGAGAGAATAATGTTTTTCGGCACGCCCGAATTTGCCGAAAAGATACTCGACGCGCTTGTCGCGTCCGGCGAGAACGTAGTCGCCGTGTTCACAAGGCAGGATAAACCGAAGGGCAGGGGCTATCAGATGTCAAAGCCCCCCGTAAAGGAATACGCCGAGGCGCACGGCATACCGGTGTTCCAGCCGACGTCGCTTCGTAACGACGAGGCGAAAGAAACGGTGCTGAGCTTCGCGCCCGATATGATAATAACCGCGGCGTACGGGCTGATACTGCCGAAACCGATACTCGATATACCGCGCCTCGGATGTATCAACGTACACGGGTCGCTTCTGCCCGAATACAGAGGCGCCGCGCCGGTACAGAGAAGCATAATCGACGGCAGAACCGTCACCGGTATAACGGTAATGCGTATGGACGAGGGGTGCGATACCGGCGATATGATCGCCAAAGCGGAGATACCGCTGCCGGACGATATAAACTGCGGCGGGCTGTTCGACGTTATGGGAGAGGTCGGAGCGGAGCTGCTTCTGAAGACTCTGCCGAAAATAAAAGACGGTACGGCACAGTACGAAAAACAGGATCACGAAAAGGCGACCTACGCAAATAAGATCGACAAAAGCGAGCTGATACTCGATTTCGGCAGATCCGCAAAAGAACTTCACGATCTCATACGCGGCGTATACCCGTACCTCGTATGCGGCTGTATACAGTACGGTCAGAAGGGCAGAAGAGGCCTGCGCATAATAAAAACCGACCATTCGGAAGAAAACGCGGAAGCGCAGCCCGGCACCGTGGTATGCGCCGACGCCAAACGGGGAATAATAGGCGTCGCCTGCGGCTCGGGGATCCTTTATATAAAGGAACTGATACCCGAGGGCAAAAAGGCGATGAGCGCCGCTGATTACGTACGCGGCAGACAGATCAACGAAAACGATATACTTTCGGGAGAATAAAAAATGCCGTATTATACGCTCGGCGGTTATCTTTCATATCTGATATATATGCTGCCGGCTTATCTGATCGTCCTTTTCATACAGATAAGGCTCAAATCGGTGGTATCGAAATATTCGTCGGTGACCGTGTCGTCAGGGCTGACCGGCGCCGAATCGGCTAAGCTCGTCGCTTCACGCGGCGGAGCGTTCGGCATATCGGTCGTACCGATAAGCGGTCAGCTGACCGACAATTTCAACCCGGAGACGAATACGATAAGTCTTTCGGTGCCGGTGTACGATAAAAGAAGCGTCACCGCCGTCGGCATAGCGGCGCACGAAGCCGGTCACGCGGCGCAGTACGCCGAAGAATACGGACCGGCGAAACTCAGAAGCGCGACGGTGAAGATCTGCAATATCGGCTCGCGGCTGTCGCTGCCTTTGATATTCATCGGTATAATAGCGTCGATCGATGCGCTCATATACGCAGGCATAATCTGCTTCAGCGCGGTCGTGTTCTTCCAGCTCGTGACGCTGCCGGTCGAATTCAACGCGAGCAGCAGAGCGGTGAAGATACTGTCGGAGAGCGGATCGCTTACCGAAGAAGAGTTGAAAGGCGTCAGAAAGGTACTGAACGCCGCCGCGATGACTTACGTCGGCGCGCTGGCGACTTCGGTGTTCCAGATACTGTACTATCTTTCGCGGGCGAGAAGAAAATGACGGAAGAGAAAAGACGTTATTCGGCAAGAGAGCTCGCCGTGCTCTCGCTTTGCAGACTCGAACGCGAAGGCAAATACGGATCGCTCGAAGCCGACGCCGCGATAAAAAAGTTCGGCCTCGACGGAGCCGAGAGGGCGCTTTACACCAAACTGTTTTACGGCGTGACAGAACGCAGACTGACTCTCGATCACGTGATAAACGCTTATTCGAGCCGCAAGCCGGAAGATATGAGCCTCGAGATGAGAAATATTCTGAGAGTATCGGCGTATCAGATACTTTATCTCGACCGCGTGCCCGATTATTCGGCGGTCAACGAAGGTGCGGAGCTTGCGAAAAAATATGAACGCAAGACCGCTTCGGGCTTTGTCAACGCGGTGCTTCGCCGTATATGTAAAGACGGCGCGCCGCAGATCGAATGTAAAGACGGCGCGGAATATCTGTCGGTAAAATATTCCGTGCTGAAAAGCACGGTGGAACTGCTTTTGAAAGAATTCGGATTTGCCGAAACTGAAAAATTCCTGCATTCTCTGTTTGCTCCGCAGTATATCACGCTTCGCGTGAATACGCTCAGGATAAGCAGGGAAGAGCTTATAAAAAAACTGACCGACGCCGGCGTCGGCTGTGAACCGACGCGGAAAAGCGTCTTCGGCATAAGACTCACACAGCATACTGATTCACAGACGCTGTTCGGACATATAAAAGGTCTTGCGTATATCGAAGACGAGGCGAGCCAGATCGCGGTAAGCGCGCTCGATCCTAAGCCCGGCATGACCGTGGCCGACGTGTGCGCCGCGCCCGGCGGAAAGACCGTATCGGCGGCGATATGTATGGGCAACGAAGGCGTGATATACGCTTCGGATATACATAAAAACAAACTCAGACTCATAGAAAAAACAGCGGAAGACTGCGGCGTGACCGTGATCAAAACGGAGTGCCGCGACGCGAAAACGGTAAACGGAGAACTTGTCGGCAAATGCGGCAGAGTGCTCTGCGACGTGCCGTGTTCCGGCCTCGGCGTGCTCGGCAAAAAGCCGGATATGAGATATAAAGAGGTTACCGACAGAGTAAGGCTTATACAGACGCAGAGGGAGATACTCAGCGCGTCGTCGCGGTATCTGCTGCGCGGAGGTCTTATGGTATATTCTACCTGTACCGTCTGCAAAGACGAGAACGGCGAAAACGTAAGGGATTTTCTGAAAAACAACGACGATTTCAGACTGATATATGAAAAAACTCTGCTGCCGCACACGGACGGCACAGACGGCTTCTATATCGCGGCTATGGAAAAGGTGAGGTAAGTATGAGACCGGACGTATTATCCATGTACAAAGACGAGCTGACCGAATACGTGGTGAGCATAGGCGAAGAGAGATACCGAGGCAGACAGCTTTACAAATGGCTGCATTCCGGCTACCCTCTCGACCTGATGAGCAATATCCCCAAAAAAATGAAAGAAAAACTTGTTCAAAGGGCTCTCATACCGACGGTGGCGATAGAACGGAAACAGGTGTCATCCGACGGGACGGTCAAATATCTGTTCCGCTGTTACGACGGCGAGTACATAGAGAGCGTGTTCATGCGCCACGATTACGGCAACACGGTCTGCGTGTCGAGTCAGGTCGGGTGCAGAATGGGGTGTAAATTCTGCGCGTCGACCATCGACGGCAGAAGGCGCAATCTTGCCGCCTCCGAGATGCTCTCGCAGATATACGAGGCACAGAACGATATCGGAGAAAAGGTATCGAACGTCGTCATAATGGGCATGGGCGAGCCTTTCGACAATTACGATAACGTCGTGAGGTTCATAAGGCTTCTGAACAGCGAAGACGGAATGAATCTCAGCTGCCGCCGTATTTCGTTATCCACCTGCGGCCTCGTGCCCGGCATACAGAGATTTGCCGGCGAGGGACTGCCGGTCACGCTTTCGGTATCGCTTCACGCGCCGACCGACGAGCAGAGAAGCGCGATAATGCCGGTCAATAAAACTTACTGTATCGCGGAGCTGCTCGCCGCGTGCCGCGAGTATTATGAGAAGACCGGCAGAAGGATCAGTTTCGAGTACGCTCTGATCGACGGGCAGAACAATTCCGAACAGGACGCGCAGACGCTTGCGGATCTGCTCAAAAAAGGCCTGTCCGATACGGTGATACACGTCAACCTGATCCCCGTGAACGAAGTCGCCGAACGCGGCTTCAAACGCGGCAGCAAGGTAAAAACGGAGCATTTTGCCGCCGTGCTTGAAAGAAACGGCGTAAACGCGACCGTCAGAAAAAGGATGGGCGCCGACATCGACGCTGCCTGCGGGCAGCTCCGCGCAAGAAAAATTTAATAAAAGTTCATACGCAGTGCTTAATGGCACGTTATAATAAAAAAGAATCCATTATTCGGAAGGGACAGTATATGAAGTTTTTCGGGTACAGCGATATAGGCAAACGCCGCGCCACCAATCAGGATAAATTTCTGATCAGGTGTTTTGACGGCGTGGACGTTATCGCGGTTTTTGACGGAATGGGAGGCGCGAAAGGCGGCGAGGAGGCGAGCAGCATCGCCTGCGAGACTTTTGAGTCAAGCGTTGCAAGATCCATTGAACTCGAGCTTGAAGAAGGCGGGCAGTTAACGCGTACTTTTGCCGAAAAAATGCTCTGCGACGCGGCGGAGGCGGCAAACGAAGCCGTCTATGAGCTGAGCAGCGATCCCGCGCTGAAGGGGCTCGGTACGACGGTCGTCGCCGCGGCGGTGACCGACGGTTTTACCGTCGCCATAAACGTCGGCGACAGCCGCATCTATGAGATCGGCTCCGGCTCCATACGCCAGATCAGCAAGGACAATTCGTACGTTCAGTATCTTGTCGATATCGGGCAGATAACAAAAGAAGAAGCGGCGAACCACCCGCAGAAAAATCTCATTACCAAATGCCTCGGCACCGAAGAAACGGCGGAACCGGATACATACCGTCTCGCGTACGTGCCGGACTGGCTGCTTTTGTGTTCAGACGGGCTTACGAATTCCGTCTCAGACGGGCAGATACTCGAGATCGTCTCGGCGGGCGGTGAAGACGGCAAAGCAACAGTCAGACGGCTGGTAGACGCCGCCAACGAAGCGGGCGGATCGGATAACATAACCGTTATCCTCGCCGTAAGATCGTGAACGGAAAGAGAGGGTCGGCTGAATGGACGCATTTGATAAATATATAGGCAGAGTATTCGACAAAAGGTACAGAATTGAAAAGGTCATCGGCGTGGGCGGTATGGCGATAGTTTTCAAAGCCGAAGACATACTGATGAACCGCACCGTGGCGATCAAAATGCTCAAAAACGACATGTCTGAAGATTCCGAGGCGCTGCGCCGCTTCATCAACGAATCCAAAGCAGTCGCGATGCTCTCTCACGAGAACATAGTGAACATATACGACGTGTCGGTAAAGGGCAATACGAAATATATCGTAATGGAATATATCGAGGGCATAACGCTCAAGTCGTTTCTGAAACGCAAGGGCGGCACGCTTTCGTGGCGCGAAACGCTCAACATAACCGAGCAGATACTGCGCGCGCTCGAGCATGCTCACAGCAAGGGCGTCATACACCGCGATATAAAACCTCAGAACATAATGCTGCTCAAAAACGGGCTGATCAAGGTCGCCGATTTCGGCATAGCCAAACTGCCCGACAACGATTCTTTCACTCTTACCGATAAAGCGATAGGCACGGTCAATTATATCTCGCCCGAACAGGCGACGAACGAAGGCCCGGCGGACGAGCGGAGCGATCTGTATTCCGTAGGCGTGCTTATGTACGAGCTGTCGTGCGGTCAGCTCCCGTTCACGGGCGACACGCCGGTGGCGGTCGCGTATAAACACGTGAACGACATACCGAAGCACCCGCGCGAGATAAAACCCGAGATGCCCGAAGGTCTCGATCAGATCATCATGCGCGCTATGGAAAAATCGCCCGAGCGCAGGTTCCGTTCCGCAAAGCAGATGCTCTCGCATATCAACGCGCTGAAAGAAAATCCCGCGATAAAATTCAGAAACCCCGCTGACGAGGTCGACGAAAAAGCGGCGAAACGCGCTGAAAAAGCCAAAAAGAAGAAAGAAAAAGAGAAGAAAAAGAAGAAAAAAGAAGTCAGAGAGCGCGGCGGTCTCGTCATGCCGATACTCATGGGCGTGCTTTTCGCGCTTCTGATAGTCGTCATAGTCATTGGCGTCTTGACCGTGCGCAATATATTCGACAAGACCGACAACGTCAGAAACAAATCGATAACCGTCAAAACGTACGTCGGCGAGATCTATACGAGCGAGCTCAAGGCGGAGCTTGAACAGATAGGATATACGGTCATTGAAAAGCAGAGCTCCCGCGGCAGGATACTGAACGAGATCGTCGAGCAGGATCCGCCCGCCGGCACGACCAAACTCAGAACCGCCGATCTGACGATCACGCTGTTCGTGTTCAAAGGCACCGACAAAATGATACTGCCGGATTTCGCCTATAAGTATTTCAACAGCGTCAAAAGCGAATACGCGGCGCAGTTCGAATTCAAGTCCGTGCGCGAAGAAGATCAGCACGTCCCCGCCGATTACGTCATAAGGACCGATCCGGCGGCGGGCAGCGAGGTCGAGCCGAACCAGGTCATAACCGTCTACGTTTCAAAGGGTTTCACCCCGAGCAAAACGACCGTGCCGTATATCTGCGAGATATCGGCGCAGGCGGCGAGGCAGATACTGCTCGAAAACGGGCTCACGCTCGGCAACGTCTCTTATGAAGAATCCGACACGCCCGCCGGTACCGTGCTTGAACAGAGTATAATCGCTCACACCGAGGTCGCCGTCAACACCGAGGTCGACATAGTGATCTCAAAGGGTCCGCCCGAGACCGAACCGCCGGAGACCGAGACCGAACCGGTCGAAACTCTGCCGGAAGAAACGGAAGAGCTGACATCAGCCGACGGTAACTGACGTATGGCAGACGGTAAAGAATCCAAAGGCATAATAATGACAAGCGTCGGCGGCAGATACAACGTACGTATCACGTCCGCCGACGACGTCGGTTTTATGATAAAAAAGATACCGGCGCGCGGCGTTTTCCGCAGTAAAAACGTCACGCCGCTCTGCGGCGACAGAGTCACGGTATCGAAGATCGACGGCTCGTACTGCATATCGGGCATCGACGAAAGAAAGAACGAGCTGATACGCCCGCCGCTCTCGAACCTCGATTTACTTTATATAGTCGCTTCGGTGAAGGACCCCGATATGTCGGACGGTTTCGCCGATAAGCTTACAGTGCTCTGCGAGAAAAACGGCGTCAAACCGGTCATAGTCGTCACGAAATCGGAGCTTTGCCCCGAAAAAGCGGCTGAAGTGACAAAACTTTATAAAAACGTCGGTTACGAAGCGTTCGCCGTATCGTCCGTCACAGGCGATGGGATCGACGGACTGCTCGGGTATATCAGATCGCAGACGGGCGCGCTCTCCGCTTTCTGCGGAGTATCCGGCGCGGGCAAATCGACGCTCCTTAACCGCCTTTTTCCGGATCTGCACTGCGAGACCGGTCAGATAAGCGAAAAAATACGCCGCGGCAAAAACACCACGCGGCGCGTAACGCTTTATGAGATATACGAGGATACTTATATCGCCGACACGCCCGGCTTCAGTCTGCTCGATTTTGAAAAATTCGATTTCTGCACCAAAGAAGAGCTGCCATATCTTTTCCCCGAGTTCGAGCCGTATCTGTGCAAATGCAAATATACGAAATGCTCGCATACGAAAGAAGACGGCTGTCTTATAAGAGCAGCCGTCGCGGAAGGCAAGATCGCCGAATCGAGATACGCGTCGTATCTTTCGATATACGGCGACGTAAAGGATAAAAAAGACTGGATGAAGTGATCAGAGCAGATACCTGACGGCTTCGTAAGGGTCGGCGAAGACTTTGCCGTACTTACATAGGCGTTTTTCGCTCTGATGACCGCACGATACGAGCAGACATTCGATGCCGAGCGCCTGTGCGGTCTCTGCGTCGTGCGGCGTGTCGCCGATAAGCACGGCATGCTCGGGTCTGACCGTATCGAACCACATACGCGCCGATTCGGTCTTGCCGTAAGCCTTTATATTGTCCTGCCCGATTATGGTTTCAAAATAATCTCCTATCCCGAATTTGTCAAGCTGTTCTTCAACCATCGAGACCTTTGACGCGGTGAGTATCAGCTGACTTACGCCTTTGCTTCTTACGTATTCGAGCGCCTTTACGGTGTTCGGGCAGAGCGTCGCTTCGTCGACCATCGAATTATAAAGGTCGATCCACTCGTACGCGAGTATATCGAAGCTCTTTTTTGAAAAGTCGAACCCGACTCTTTCATAGTAGTCTTTGACGGGAAAGCCGAAGACTTCTTTATAGCTCTCGGCGTCGAGAACTCTGCCGATGCCGTTATTGCGAAGCAGTACGTTTATACTGTTGACGCCGATCTGCACGTCGTCGAGTATCGTGCCGTTGAAATCCCAGAGTATATGAGACGGTTTTTTCACAGTGCAAGTATCCCTTCGATAAGTATTTTTACGCCGAGCAGTATCAGTACGGCGCCGCCGATTATCGCCGCCTTGCTTTTGAATTTTGCTCCGAACCTGTTGCCGATGAATACACCGGCTACGCATACGGAAAACGTTATCAGACCGATCACCGCCGCTTCGAAAAAGATGTTCAGGTCGCTTTCAAACGAGAGCGTTATGCCGACGGCGAGCGCGTCTATGCTCGTCGCTATCGCCATTACGAAAAGCTCTTTGATGTCGAGTTTGGCGCTGCCTTCTTCTTTGTCTTTATCCTTTATCGCGTCTATTATCATCTTGACGCCGATGAAAGCGAGCAGGACGAACGCGATTATATGATCGTACTTTTCAATGTACGAGATGAACTGCATGCCGAGCAGCCAGCCGATCACGGGCATCAAAGCCTGAAAGAAACCGAAAAAGCCGCCCGTTATAAGCGCGTGCCTGAGATTGAATTTTCCCATCTTGAGCCCTTTGCACAAAGAGACCGAGAACGCGTCCGCCGAAAGGCCGAATGAAATAAGAATAAGTTCAATAATTGTCATTGAATTCACCGGGAGTCAAAAATGCTTAACAAGATTATCACCGATGCCGATTTCTACGACTGCAACGCAGAATACCTGCCGAATATCAAAAGATACGCGTCGAAGGCCGTGTTTTTGAACGAATACGGCTGCTGCGCCATGATGTATATGAGCCGAATCAACTGTTACAAGCTGCCGGGCGGCGGTATAGAGAAGGGCGAGAGCGAAGTCGAGGCTCTGATGCGCGAACTGCGCGAGGAGACGGGATACGGCAGTTATATCGTCTGCAAGCTCGGCACCGTCGTCGAGCATAAGATAAGAACGAAATACTGCCAGCATACTTCCGCGTTCCTCGCTTATACGACCAAAGAGAGGTTCAAACCGAGCCTCTCCCCGTCGGAACGCCGTCTCGGGTTCGAGCTCCGGTTCATGAAACCGGAAAAAGCGATAGAGATATTGCAGTACGGTCTCGACACGACCGACGAATACGGCAAGAAATTCATGTTCTGCCGCGATCTGTCGATACTGAAATACGCTTACAACAACGTGCTTTTGTAGATCATTCTCCGTCCGCGGTAGCGACGACGGATACGCCGGTGCCCGCAACGTTATCTATTATTATATCGCCGCGTCTGACGCCTTTCGGCGCCGTCACGGCGTTTATTTCTTTCATGCAGTCGAACAGTTTTTCTTTCGGTACGGTCGCGGAAGTCCTTACCGGTACCGGTCTGCCCGACGCCGACATGACCGTCGTCGTCAGCGTGCGCATCGGCGCGGTCAGCTCTTCCGTAACGTAGGTTTTGCCTCTCTGGCAGGTGTTTCCCTCGATATTAACGATCTCTTCGCCGTCGAGAGTCACCGTTATCTCACAGCCCTGAGGGCATATTATACAGGTGTATTTACGCTCTGTCATTTGCTCATACCTATCCTTACGCTGCCGCAGCCTTCGGGCACCTTTATTTTGATCTTCTGCATCTCGCCCGGCGCCGCGCGCGGTACTTTTTTCTTTGCAAGCGCCGTATCGCCGGCGTACGCGGTGACGGTGACGTTACGCGACACGTCGGAGAATCTGAAATAGATCTCGGCTTCGTCGCCCGGGCGTACCTTCTGCGGTACGGTGTAGCGTATACCGTCTTCCGCTTTCACGGGTATCGCCTCGCGTTCGCAGTGCTGCGCGCTCAGAACGTATTCAGCCGCGCTTCTGCCGGCGAGCTCCGCCTCTGAGGATACGAAATCGACCAGATCGTGAACGTGCAGTACGTTGCCGCAGGCGAATACGCCTTCGACGCTCGTCTGCCGTTTTGCGTCCACGCAGGCGCCGCCGGTCACTCTGTCCATAACGACGCCGGCTTTTTCGGTCAGTTCGTTTTCGGGTATCAACCCGACGCTCAATAAAAGCGTATCGCAGTCGAAATATATCTCCGTGCCCTTTATCGGTACTCTGTGTTCGTCGACCTTTGACACGGTCACGCCGGTGAGGCGTTCTTTGCCGTGTATCTCGGTCACGGTGTGAGAGAGGAGAAGCGGTATGCCGAAGTCGTTAAGACACTGCTCGATGTTTCTCGAAAGACCGCCCGAATACGGCATTATCTCGCATACGGCGTGTACCTTCGCGCCCTCGAGCGTGAGACGGCGCGCCATGATGAGCCCGATATCGCCCGAGCCGAGTATCACGACGCTCTTGCCGGGCATGTAGCCTTCGATGTTTATGAGCCTCTGCGCCGTACCGGCGGAGAAGATGCCCGACGGGCGCGTGCCGGGAATGTTCAGCGCGCCGCGCGGTCTTTCTCGGCAGCCCATCGCGAGTATAACGGCTCCCGCCTGAACGCTGAATATGCCGTCGCCGTTCTGATACGTCACGACTCTGTCTTCCGTTATATCTATGACGAACGTGTTCGTCAGCGTTTCGATATTTCTTTTTTCGGCCTCGTCGATATATCTCTGCGCGTATTCCGGACCCGTCAGCTCACAGCCGAACCTGTGCAGACCGAAGCCGGGGTGGATGCACTGCTTGAGTATGCCGCCTTTTTTGCCGTCGCGCTCTATAAGAAGTATATCCGTTGCGCCCGCGTCGTATGCCGCGACCACCGCGGCAAGCCCCGCGGGGCCCGCGCCGACTATCACTATATCTCTCTTTGTCATTTTACGTCCCCCTTGGTCCTGCCGGTCGTTATATACGAACCCTCGCCGCATTTTTCGACCCGTTCGTACGGTATGCCGAGACGGTCCGCGATCATGCCGATCACAACGGGCGAGCAGAAACCGCCCTGACAGCGCCCCATACCGGCGCGCACTCTGCGTTTCACCGCGTCGAGCGTCTTTGCCGGCGGATTATTAATAAGCGCGTCGCGTATCTCGCCCTCGGTCACCTCTTCACAGCGGCAGACGATCCTGCCGTAGGCGGGGTCTTTTTTGATATATTCGTTCTTTTCGTCAAACGAAAGCTCCGACATGAATTTCGCCGGTCTGCGTTCTGTCTTATAACAGTCTTTTTTCTTCGATACCGCGCCGTCCGACAGAAGAGTCTGCTCGGCGTATTCCGCCAGAGCCGGAGCGGACGAGAGCCCCGGAGATTCGATACCCGCAAACGTGAGGAAGTTATCCGCGCTCTTTCTGATTATGAAATCTCCGGTCGAACCGACCGCGCGAAGCCCGGTAAACGACGTGATCGCCGCCGCGCGTACGCCCGGTACGCTGCGCCTCGCGCCTTCGAGCACTTTCTGCAAGCCTTCGTAAGTCGTCTTTTTGTCTTCCTTGTCCGTTACGTTCTCCGACGTCGGACCCAGTATCAGGTTGCCGTCGAACGTGGGCGAGACGAGTATGCCTTTACCCATGGCCGATGGGCAGACGAATACCGTGTGAGAAACGGTGCCGCCCTGCGTTCTGTCGAGCAGTATATACTCTCCGCGCCTCGGCGTCACCGTAAACGACGTGTCGCCGACGAGCGCCGCGATATCGTCGGAATGAAGACCCGCGCAGTTGATTATATATTTTGTTTCAAAAAATTTGCCATTTTCACAGCCGACTTTATAGCCCTTTTCCGTTTTTTCGATACCGGTAACGCGGCAGTTGTATTCGAGCTCGGTCCCGTTATCCATGGCGACGCCCGCCGCCGCTATCGCGAGCGAGTACGGGCATACTATGCCCGCCGTCGGAGCGTAAAGCGCCGCGACCGCGTCGGGCGAAACGTTCGGCTCGATCTTGTGCAGCTCTTCTTTGCCGAGCAAAGCAAGCTCTTTCACGCCGTTTTCGACGCCGCGTGCGTAAAGCTCGGCAAGCTGTTCCTCGTCGCCGGAAAAACCGATCACGAGCGATCCGTTGTTTTTATAACCTGCTCCGAGACGTTTGCAGAGCGCGGGCATCAGCTCCGCGCCTCTGACGTTGAATTTTGCTTTAAGCGAACCGGTCTTCGCGTCGAAGCCGGCGTGGACTATACCGCTGTTCGCTCCGGTCGCGCCCGCGGCAAGGTCGTACGAGGCTTCGAGCAGAAGTATTTTCGCATCGTATTTCGACAGCGCCTCCGCGCAGAGCGCGCCCACCACGCCGCCGCCTATTATGATTATGTCGTACATCTTAACTCCGTTTAATTATTTTTGATTATTCTATCATACTTTTTAAGTTATTTCAATACCGAATTCCCGAAAAAATTACAAAAATTTTTGCAAAAAAAGAGTAAAATCGTGATTTTTGCGGTATATTATATATAGAAATACAATTTTTCGTTTGATAAGGATAGGTGCAGTATGGCGTTTCCGCCCGAATTCATTGAAGAGGTAAAAAGAAGAAACAGTCTGGTCGACGTGATAAGCGGCTACGTTTCGCTGCGCCGCGCAGGCTCCAACCACGTCGCGTGCTGTCCTTTCCACAACGAAAAAACGCCGTCGTTCACGGTGTTCGAACGGAGCGATTCGTTCTACTGCTTCGGCTGCGGCGCGGGCGGCGACGTCATAACCTTTATTATGAAAGCCGAAAACCTCGATTATCCCTCGGCTGTCGAATTTCTCGCAAAACGGGCGGGTCTCACCGTTCCCGACAACGGTTACGATAAAAGCACGCTCAGCAAAAAAAGGCGCACGCTCGACATAAACAAAGACGCGGCGAAGTATTTTCACGAACAGCTTGCGAGCGGCAAGTATCCGCAGGCGGTCGCCTATATAGAAAAAAGAGGGCTGCAGAGAGCGGTCCGCCGCTTCGGCATCGGTTACAATCCGCCCGGCGGCAAGGCTCTGTTCAACTACCTGACGGGCCTCGGCTATTCTCCGAAAGAACTGAATGAAGCGTTCGTCTGCAACCGCGGCGGGTACGATATATTCAATAACCGCATAATCTTTCCGATAATCGACGCGCAGGGCAGCGTAATAGCGTTCGGCGGCAGGACCATGGGCGACGAGAAGCCGAAATATCTGAATTCGAACGATACGCAGGCTTTCAACAAAAGAAAAAATCTTTTTGCGCTGAATTATGCGAAAAACGCAAAAGAAGACTATTTTATACTGTGCGAGGGTTATACTGACGTAATAGCGCTGCATATGGCGGGTTTTCAGACCGCGGTCGCTTCGCTCGGCACGTCTTTCACGTCGGAGCAGGCGTCTTTGATGAAGAAATACAAGCCGAAGGTCGTGATTTGCTACGACGGCGACGCCGCCGGGCAGAACGCTACGCAGAAGGCGATAGCTCTCACTTCCGCCGCGGGTCTCGAGACGAAGGTGCTTCAGATCCCCGAGGGGCTCGATCCCGACGAATACATACGCAAATACGGCAAAGAGGGCTTCGCGCTGCTTTTGCAGAAGTGCTACGGGCAGGTCGATTTCCGCTGTGAGAAGGTACTTTCCAAATACGATCTGCAGTCGGACGAGCAGAGAGTATCCGCGGCGAAAGAGACGGCTGACGTCATAGCGTCGCTTTCCACGACGGTCGAACGCGAGATATACGGCGTCAAATACGCAAAAAGGCTCGACGTCAGCCGCGACAGTTTTCTTCTGATGATAGAGAAAAAAGCGGCGGCGTATCAAAAAGCGAAAAAAGCGGAGGAACATAAGCGAATGCTCCTCGCGTCCGAGGGCTACGGCGACAGAGTGAATCCCGATATGGTGAGAATGCAGAAAGCGGCCTACGCCGAAGAGGCGCTGCTCGGCATAGCGCAGCTCTCGCCCGAGTTTCTGACCAAAGCGGAAGAGGAAGAAAAGCTCTCGGAAGACGATTTCATGACCGGATTCGGCGGCAAGATATACGCTCTGATGCTCGCTTGCGTAAAGGAACACGGCAGATTCGACGTATCGCTCATATCCGAATCGCTCTCACCCGAAGAGGTCGGCAGAGTGGTGAAAATGATGATCGGAAGACAACAGCTTCACGATAACGGTTACGAGGTGTTTTTGCAGTACGCCTCGGCTTTGAGAGACGAAAAACGTCAGTCCGGCAGAAAAGACGAGGAAGCGACGTTTGAGAATATACAGGATATTATAAATAAGAAGAAAAAAAAGAAAGACTGAGGAGAAATACATGGAAAGCGAAAAGAAAGCGATAATCAAAAATCTGATCGAGACCGGCAAAGCCAAAGGCGTGCTCACTTACAGCGAGATAACCGAAGCGCTCGACGAGCTCGATATGAGCATGGAGCAGATCGAAAAGTTCTATGAGAGACTGCAGAACGAAGGCATAGAGGTAGGCGGATTTCTCGACGACAGCCCCGAGATGGAGGGCATCGAGCGCGAAATGGAGAAATACGAATCCGCCGAAGAGATGGAGAAGATGCTCACGCAGGAAGGTCTTTACATCGACGACCCCGTGCGTGTTTATCTGCGCGATATAGGCAAATACTCGCTTCTCGATCACGACAGAGAGCTTGAGCTCGCGGAGAGGATGTCTTACGGCGACAGAAACGCCAAGAAAGAGCTCGTGAATTCTAACCTCCGTCTCGTCGTCAGCATTGCAAAAAGATACGTCAGAAACGGCATGTTCTTCCTCGATCTCATCCAGGAGGGCAACCTCGGTCTTATGAAAGCCGTGGACAAGTTCGATTACACGAAAGGCTATAAGTTTTCGACTTACGCCACGTGGTGGATCAGGCAGGCGATAACGCGTGCGATAGCCGATCAGGCGAGAACGATAAGGATACCGGTACATATGGTCGAGACGATCCATAAGGTATCTAAGATCTCGAGACAGCTCGTGCAGGAAAACGGCAGAGAGCCGACAGCCGAAGAGATAGCGGCGGAGCTCAACATGAGCGTAGAAAAGGTAAACGAAATAATGAAGGTAGCGCAGGATCCGCTGTCGCTCGAAACGCCGGTCGGCGAAGAGGAAGACACGCATCTCGGCGATTTCATAGCCGACGACGATTCGCCCGCGCCGGTCGACGCCGCTTCGCAGACGCTTCTGCGCGAACAGCTGAACGACGTGCTCAATACTCTCACCTCGCGTGAAGCGCAGGTGCTCAGGCTCCGCTTCGGGCTTGACGACGGTCAGCCGAGAACGCTTGAAGAGGTCGGCAAGCAGTTCAATATAACGAGAGAACGCATAAGACAGATCGAAGCGAAGGCGCTGCGCAAGATCCGCCACCCGAGCAGATCGAAAAGACTCAAAGATTTTCTCGAATGATCCTCTTGTGATATTTTACAATTTTTCGGTCATGCCGATGTGCAGATCGTAGAATTTACCGTCAAGTACAACAAAATTATCAAGCGCAATTAGTTACTGTTGCACATAAAAAACGGCTGAAATCCGATCCGAAACACAGATCGGACGTTTCAGTCGTATTTTTATTTAAAAAAATATACTTGACAATTTGCCTTATATAATGTAAAATAGGTACAATGACATAGCTATCCGATCACGGTAGGTGCTTTTAGGAGGTTTTTTTCACATGAAAAAGAAACTTGCGGCGTTATTGTTGTTACTGACAATGATCTTAAGCTGTCTGCTCACGAGCTGCAATCTTGACGACGGCGAGATTGAACAGGAGGAAACAAGACGCCCGCTTACGATCACGATCTACTGCGTCACCGGCGACGAGACCACGCCGGAGGCCGTTAAGAGGGTCCAGGACGCGATAAATGGCATGACGAAAAAGAGATTCAAAACTCAGATCGTCCTGCGGCTTTTTAAAGAATCCGAGTACGTCGACGTTATCGACAACCTCGTCGCCGATATAGCGCTCGAAGAGCAGCAGAAGGCTGACGACGCGGCGGCCTCGCAGTCCGCGGCGAAAGAGTCGAAACGTATCGCGGCGATAGATAAACTCATAGCCGCCGACAAAGCGGAAGTCACCACGCGTTCTCTTATAATCTGGCACCCCGAGACCGAGGAGCAGACCGAAGAAGAAACGTACGAGACCGAGAAGAACATACTTAACGAAAACGTTGAGAAATATCCCGAGGTCAAACCGACTCAGCTCGACATATTCCTTATCTGCGGCACCGATAATCTGTATAAATACGTCAACGACGAAAAGTACGCCACCGACGGCGAACCGTTCCTCGTTTCTATGGACGAACCGCTCTCCCTTTCCGCCAAATCGATAAAGCAGTACGTCAACCCGACGGTGCTTCTCGCCGGCAAGGTAAACAACTCGCAGTACGCCATACCGACCAACAAGCAGATCGCCGATAAGTCGACTTATCTCGTTCTTGACAAAGCGATGCTCAAAAAATACGGCGTAGACGAGAGCACGATAAAGACGTTCACCGGCACGCAGTACATAGACTTCATGCAGAAAGTCAAAGAAGGCGAAGAAGACGTGGTCCCGCTTCTCTCCGAAATATCAGCTCCGGGCATCGTATCGGTATTCGGCGAAGAATCGATATTCGGCACATACGTTGCCAATACCGCGGTAGCCGGCTTCAAAGCCGTACCGAAGAACCTGCTCTCCGCATACCAGTTCACCGACCACGTCATATACATGCAGCAGTATAAGAGAAACGGTTACGTCGGTGAAAACGTTGACGAAAATACCAAATGGGCTTCGGCGGTCATCACGGCCACGGCTGATGAAATAGCCGAATACACGGAAGACAAATACGTCGTCAAAGTCCTCGGCAAAGGCATGGCGACTAACGAAACGGTCGGTCAGTATATGTTCGGCATCAGTAAATACGCCGCCAATACCGACAGATGTATGGAAATAATCACTTACCTCACAACCAATTCGGAATTCAGAAACCTCCTGCAGTACGGCATCGAAGGATATAACTATAAGATAGATGTTGAGACCGGCAAACTGCAGCGTCTCAACCGCGAATATATGATGGATATATTCGCTACCGGCAATACTTTCATAGCGTACCCCGAAGAAGATATGGATCTCGACGTCTGGGAAAAAGCGAAAGAAGCCAACAAGACCGCGATAGTTTCGCCGTACATGGGCTTCATCTACGAAAAGCCCGATAACGCCGAGCTCGTTGAAAAAATGAAGGCTCTGTCAGCGTCCGTACTCGAAAAGATCAGAAATTACGATCTTGAAGAAGACAGAGCGGCAAAGATAGCGAAGATCAACAAATCGCTGGCCGATTCGGAAGAGAAACTGCAGGGGCTGAAAGACAAAGTCGACGCGGTCGAACCGTACGCACAGGAATATCTCGGCAAGATCGCGGACGCTGAAGCGGTTCTCAAACCGCTCTCCGAAGCGCTTGCCGCGGCAAAATCGGCGATATCGCCTTACGATACCGAGATCACCAAATGCAAAAACGAAATAACCTCGCTCAACAACCGCATCAAAGTCGAAAAAGCCAAAAAACCGACCGAAGCCGAGCCCGATCTCGGTCCCGATCAGGCGCTGATCGACGAATGGACCGCCGAGATAGCGAATTACGAACTGCTCATCAGAGAACAGCGCGGCTATTCGTACGAACTGCGCAAAGAGCTTGCCGCGGCTCAGGCGGCGTACGACGCGCAGAACGCTGTAGTCAAACAGTTGAACGAAGAATATAAAAACAGAAAGTACAGCGACGATCCCGAATTGATGCAGCAGTATGAAGAAGACCCGACCAACAAAGAAGTCACGGGCAAGATGACCGCTCTCAACACGACGTACGAAGCGAGACTTTCCAACTACGAAAGAGAAAAGAAGACGTACGACGATCTCAAAGCGAGCCTCGATACTTACTTCGTGCCGGATCAGGCGGCTATAGACGCCGATTACGAAGAGATCTCCAAAGAGGCGGCTGAGCTTACCGCGCTCGTAGCCAAGCTCGAAGCCGAAAAGGCGGATCTCGAGGCCGCTGCCGAAGAGGCGCAGGCGGCCGTTATAGCGGCGACCGCGGCGCTCGACGCGGCGAAAGCTGTCCTCGAAGAAAAAGAAGAAGCGTTCAAACCGTTCAATAAAGAAAACGCCGTCGCCCTCTCTTATATCGAAGACAAAGAGACGGAGATCGCTTCCGTACAGAAGAAACTCGACGACGAAAACGCGAAGGCTTCGCCCTCCGAGTCGAAGATCAACGACTATACTGCTCAGCTCGAAAAGCTCAACGGCGAACTTGCCGAACTGCAGGCGGCGTATAACGAGACCGTAGCCAAAGGCGCCGCGGAAAAGCAGGCTTATGAAGACGCCCTCGCCGATTGCAACGCGAAAGCCGAAGCGGTCAAAGCCGCGGAGAACGCCGAGCCGATCACTGCGCTCGCCGCAAAGAATGAAGAGCTCGCCAAGGCGAACGAAAGCCTCAAGAAAGCGACGAAGAGCAGAGACGAGATGCTCTTACACGAGTATGAGTATTACGACAATATGGCCAGGACGCTCTACACCACGTTCTTCAAAGATCTGATCGCCGAATGCGAAGCCGATCCCGATTATCAGCTGTTCATGAACATCACGGAAGAAACCGCTGACGACGAAAAAGGCATCGTCGTATCGTACAATACGTGGTACGACTCGATGTACGGAGCTGGGTGATAAACCGATAATTAAATCTAAAGGGGCTGTCGTACAGCCCCTTTAACGTCCCGTAAGGGACAATTCACGCCGCGTCAGCGGTAATTCATAAAGGAGTTGTTTATAACCCTTGTCGACGAAAAGAGATCAAACAACTCCTTTTGTGTTTTTTAAAGAAAAAACGTAAAAAACTATTTATAAATACCTTTTCTTTCGGTTGCTTCGGTTTTCTTCACCTATATTGCGCGCAGCGCCGCGACCGGGAGGGGGGAGGACCCGGCCGCGGGCTATTATTATGGTTCCCGGTGAAGAAAACCTTTGCGTACCGACACTTAAATATGGAATACTATAATTTTACAAATATTATTATGCAAAAAGGTTGTTTATCCGCCTGAATTATAATTCAGGTTTAAACAACCTATTTTTTATGATTTGCGCCTTCGGCGCATGAGCAGTCATATCCTTTTGCCTACCTCACGGAGGATGTCGATCGACGGGGCGGGAATGCGGCCGAGACCGTCCGGTCCGACGTTCAAGAGATAATTTATGCCGGCGCCGTTCAGGCGGTTTTTGAGCTCGAGTATCCTGTCCGGCGATTTCCAGTTCGAGTCGTAGTATTTGAAACCCCAGGTGTCGTTAAGCGTGCAGGGAGCTTCGTATAGCAAACCGCGGCCGGTGTCGGGTATCTCGTTGTCTTCCGCGGAGATATAGTCGCCCTTGCCGCCTCCGATGCGCGAGTTGACGAGACAGTCCGGCTGATAGAACTTGACCATTCTGTAAAGCTCGTCGCTCTGCTCGAGAGTAAGCGTCACCGGCACGTCGAACCAGATAAGGCACAGATCGCCGTAATTGTTGAGAATTTCTTTCACCTGCGGTTTGATCTTCTCTTCAAAGCAGACGGTATAATCCTTGCTTGCGGCGTCGGGGTAATCCCAGTTGTTGGTAAGATACGCCGCGCCTCCGTCCCATACCTTGCCGAGCGTGTAACCGCCGCCGTGCGGATGCTCCCAGTCGAGATCCTGAGAATAATACAGCCCCAGTTTCAGCCCGTATTTTTTACACGCCGCGGCAAGCTCGGCCACAACGTCGCGCCCGAACGGAGTCGCGTCGACGACGTTATAGTTCGAAGCGTTCGATTTGAACATGGCGAAGCCGTCGTGATGCTTGCTCGTGAAAACGACGTATTTCATCCCCGCGTCTTTTGCGAGCTTTACCCACTCTTCCGCGTCAAAATACACGGGATTGAACGCTTTGCAGAGCTGTCTGTATTCGCTTAGGGGTATGCGGAAATACTGCTGAGCCCATTCGGCTATATGGCCGCCCATGCGTTGACCTCTCCACTCGCCGCCGAGCAGAGAATAAAGGCCCCAGTGTATCATCATGCCGAACTTTGCTTCAGAGAACCATTTTCTGTTATCCATGCCGAACCTCACTTATATAAATAATATTTTTCATATTCCTTTTTGAATTTTGCCGCCTGACCGCTCCATTCTTCATACAGAATATCGGCCGATTTACCCGACGTTCTGATATCCGGGTTGCCGCACGAGAGGTCTATATGGTATCTGCCGTCCTCGGGCGGTTTTATGAATTCAAAATCGTCCGGGTACATTTCGCGGATCGTGTAAATCAGCTTTATACCGAGATAAACCGGTTCAAGCGAGCGTTTATCGGTAAGGTGGAGCCGCACGCCGTAACAGGTCTGATCTTTGTATTTTGAAAAATGCGGTATGAAGAACGCAGGGCTGAATTTCACGCCGTGAAGCGATCTGTCATAGTTCAGCCTGTCCGCGAGCTTTATCGGGTCGATATACGGCGCGCCGATAAGCGAAAACGGCTGAGTCGTACCGCGCCCCTCGGTGACGTTCGTACCCGCGAGCATACACGTGCCGTTATAAAAGCATACGGATTCAAAAGTCGGCAGATTCGGGCTCGGACGGACGAACGGAAGCCCCGTCTCGTCAAAGTACGTATCCCGTTTCCATCCGGTAAGCCCGACTACGGTGAGATCGCAGCCGAGAGAAAATACGCCGTTATAATACCGCGCAAGCTCGCCGAGCGTCATACCGTGGCGTATCGGCACGGGTGTAAGCCCGATGAACGAGAGGTACTCGGGCGACGAGCAGCATCCCTCGACTTTGCCGCCGATCGGATTCGGACGGTCGAGCAGTATCAGCGGCAAGCCGTATTTGCCGCACGCTTTCATTGCGTAAAACAAGGTCGACGCGTACGTAAAATATCGCGATCCGACGTCCTGCATATCGAAAACGACGGCGTCGACCCCGTCAAGAGCCGATGAAGACGGCATATACGCGCCGTCTTTTTTTGTTTCGTCGTCTGACGCGTAAAAATCTTCAAAGAGACTGTAAATCTTCAATCCCGTGAATTTATCCGTCCCGTCGCGAACCTTTTCACCGGGACCGAGAACACCGCGCGGACCGTGCTCGGGAGAAAGAACCGATACTACGTTATATTTTTCATTGAAAATATCCACCGTATATCTGTATCCGGAAGATACGCCCGAAGCGGCGGATATCAGCGCGACGCGTTTGTTTTCAAAAAGCTTGTTTATTTCATATTCGTTTATGCGGTCTATGCCTGTCTTCATCATATCACCTCACGCTTATTCTATCATAACGCAAAAGGATTTGCAAGAGTTTTTTTATTATTTACAAAAACGTCTTGAAAGGTATGAAATCGTATGGTAATATGAAAATGATATCAAAATGATATCAATATTCCGAAGGAGAAAAAGAAAATGGAAGAAAAGATCTTGAAAACAAAGAAAAACGGTATGGCGGTGCTTTTGCTGACGATACTTCTTTATATCGTCGCGACTGCAGTGATGATATTTTTCGGCGCGCAGACGACCGACGATTTCGGCGCATACGACGTTATCTGTATAATCTGCACCCTTTATCTGACGGTCGGCTGGCTGCCCTGCCTCGGACTCAAGGTGCTCCGCCCGCAGGAGGCGCTCGTGCTCACGCTTTTCGGTAAATACATAGGTACGCTCAAAGGCGAGGGATTTTATTTCGTAAATCCGTTCTGCACGGCGGTAAACCCGGCGGCGCTTACGAGGCTCGGTCAGAGCGGCGACGTCAAAACAAACAAAACGATGCTCAAAACGGGCGATAATACCGAGGTGCAGATGGCGTCGGAAGGCAAAAAACTGTCGCTTAAAATAATGACTTTATCAAACAACCGTCAGAAGATAAACGACTGCCTCGGCAACCCCGTCGATATCAGCATAGCCGTAACGTGGAAGATCGTCGATACGGCAAAGGCGGTATTCAACGTCGACAACTATAAAGAATTCCTTTCGCTTCAGTGCGACGCGTCGCTGCGCGATATCGTAAGACTTTACCCGTACGACGTCGCGCCGAACGTCGATACGACCGGCGACGGCATCGCCGACGACGGATCTCTGCGCGGTTCGTCCGACACGGTCGCTCTGCGTATCAAGGAAGAAATACAGAAGAGAGTCGCCGAGGCGGGTCTTGAGATCGTCGAGGCGCGTATAACGTATCTTGCCTACGCGACCGAGATCGCCGCCGTTATGCTTCAGCGCCAGCAGGCGTCCGCGATAGTCGACGCGAGAAAAATGATCGTCGACGGAGCCGTCGGTATGGTCGAGATGGCGCTTGAGAGACTCAGCGAGAAAAATACCGTAGTGCTCGACGACGAACGCAAAGCGGCGATGGTGTCCAATCTGCTCGTCGTGCTCTGCGGCAACCACGACGCTCAGCCCGTGGTCAATTCGGGCAGCCTGTACTGATGAACGACAAAGATAAAAAACAGATACCTCTGCGCCTGTCGGCAAAGCTCTACGCAGAGCTTTGCGCCTGGGCGGAGGACGATTTCAGATCGGTGAACGGTCAGATCGAGTATCTTCTGACCGAATGCGTCAAAAAAAGACGGAAAACAGGCGGCGGCGTACCCGATCCGCAAAACGGACCGAAAGGCGGTGCGTGATGCGATACGTAAGACGACTGTTCAGTAAAAAACCGTACGGAGCGGACCGCGGCGATTTCGTCAAAGCCGCGGCAGAGCTTACCGCTTACCATATCAAAAAGAATAAAAAATATAAAATAATAGCCGATCAAAGCGGATTCACGCCCGATATGCTGAAAAGCGAGGAAGACCTTTGCAAACTGCCGTTCATACCGACGGCGGTCTTCAAACGGAACCGTTTATTTACTCAAAAGCGCTTTACCGTGAAGGTGACTACGTCGGGTACGTCCGGCGGCGCGGGCGAGATCGCTTTCGATATACCGGGCCTTTTCCGCGCGCTCAAAATGTCGCTCCATACGTTTGCGTACAAGCGGCTGTTTTCGCCGCGCCTTACGAATTACATAGTGTTCGGCTATAAACCGGACCGCAAAAACAGGACCGGCG